>NZ_JBQTCJ010000058.1:0-30724 GCF_052380005.1 Salinarimonas sp. NSM | reverse complement strand
CCGCGCCGCCCGTCGAGTCGCGCCGGCCCGCGCCGGCCGCGCCGCAGGTCGCCGCCGTGCGGCCCGGCGGCGGCGCCGTCGCGGACGTCTATCGCCGCCAGACCGTCGCCTACGAGGGGCGGCACGCACCGGGCACGATCGTGATCGATACGCGCAACAAATTCCTCTATCTCGTCCAGGAGGGCGGCACGGCGCTGCGCTACGGCGTCGGCGTGGGCCGCGAGGGCTTCTCCTGGCGCGGCACGGAGCGCATCACCCGCAAGGCGGAATGGCCGGACTGGCGCCCGCCGGCGGCGATGCGCCGGCGCCAGCCGGAGCTGCCGGCCTTCATGCCCGGCGGCCCCTCGAACCCGCTGGGCGCCCGCGCGCTCTATCTCGGCGACACGCTCTACCGCATCCATGGCACCAACGAGCCGGGCTCGATCGGCCGCGCGATGTCCTCGGGCTGCATCCGCATGATGAACGACGACGTCGTCGACCTGTATCAGCGGGTGCGGGTGGGGACTCTGGTGGTGGTGATGTGAGCTGTCGCCGGCTCCTGCACGGCCGACGGTGTTGATGCGGAAGGCCCGTGCCGGCCTTCCGCATTTTCGTTTTCGGGGGTGGCGCGGTGGTGCCCCGTAGCCGCCTCCGCGCACGGCGCGGCACACGCATTGCGCGGTTTCGCACCGCACACCGCACCGGCGATCAACCTTTTCTTCATTGCCGACGACCGACGGTCTGCTCACCTTTCTTTACGTTAGCGAGACCGCAGATGCGAAGAGTACGTGCGTTCGGGCTCCAGGCCGTCATAACCGCCACGGTCGCCGCGATGGCACTCCTGGCGAGCGTGGCCGTCGGCGTCATCGCCTATCGCAGCGCGCACGAGGCGCTCACCGAAGCCAGCCGCGAGCGGCTGGCGCTGATCTCCACCTCGCGCGCCGCCGCGCTCCAGCGCTCGCTCGACGCGACCGTGCGCGACATCGAGGCGCTGTCGGAGAACGTCGCGGTGCGCTCCGCCCTCGGCGAGCTCAAGGACGCCTTCTTCCTCAACCCGCAGGAGCGCGAGCGCTTCGTCGCCTACTTCACCAGCCCCGCCGCGCTCGAGGAGCGCATCGCGCTCACCGGCCAGGGCGAGCGCACGCTCTACGCCTGGCGTCACGAGGGTGTGCACGCGTCCTTCCGCGCGATCCTGGCCGATCGCGGATATGCGGACATCCTCGTGCTGACGGCGGAGGGCGAGGTGGTCTACTCGGTCGGCAAGCACGACGACTTCGCCGGCGCCGTCTCCGACGCGACCCTCGCGGACAGCGGCCTCGCGCGCGCCCACGCCGCGGCGCTCGCGGGCGTCGAGACGACCGACGGGCTCGCCAGGGCCCGTACCACGGCGGTCGACTTCGCGCCCTACGCCGCGGTCGGCGGTGAGCCCTCCGCCTTCCTGGCGCGCGCGGTGATCTCCCCGGACGGCAGCCTCGTCGACGGCGTGCTCGTCTACCGCATCGCCGGATCGAGCTTCGACGCGGTCCTCGCCGATCGCGCGGGACTCGGCGAGACCGGCGAGAGCTACATCGTCGGCGCGGACGGCCTGCTGCGCTCGCAGCGCCCGCTCGCCGACACGCCCTCGATCCTCGCCCCCCTCGGCCGCCCGGCGGTGCTCGAGGCGGCGACCGGCGGGTTCGAGTACGCCCAGGACGGCGTCGAACGCTTCGCCGACACGCGCGCGCTCTCCTTCCTCGACGTGCCGCTGAAGCTCGTCACCGAGCAGGAGGCCGACGAGGCGCTCGCGCGCGTCGCGGCGACCCGCAACGGCATCCTGGTGGCCACGCTCGCGCTCCTGTTCGGCGCGCTCGTCCTCGCGCTCGTGATCGGGCGCTCGATCGCCAAGCCGATCTCGGCGCTCGCGGTGGCGCTGCGCGCCATCGCCGACGGATCGGCGACCGCCGGCGAGGGCCGCATCGTCGGCGACGAGCGCCGCGACGAGATCGGCGAGATCGCCCGCGCGGTCGCGGGCATCCGCGACCGCGTCCAGGCCGACGCCGCCGCCCGCGAGGCGGAGGAGCGCGACGCCCGCGAGCGCGAGGCCGAGGCGCGCAAGCGCGCCATGCGTGCGCTGGCCGGCGAGCTCGAGCAGACGGTGGGCGAGGCCCTGCGCGCGCTCGGGCGGGAGGCGCAGGCGCTCTCCGCAGCCTCGCAGGACATGGCGCGCCTCTCCGAGAGCGCACGCGGCGGCTCCGAGCGCGTCGCGGGCGCGGCGGGCGCGGCCGGGGGCTCGGTGCGCGACGTCGCGGTCTCCGCCGAGCAGCTCTCCGACTCGATCGGCGAGATCGCCGGGCTCATCAGCCGCTCGGCGACGATCACCAACGAGACCAACGAGCACGCCGCCTCCACCAGCGACGTCGTCGCCTCGCTCGAGGAGAACGCCCAGCGCATCGGCGAGATTCTCACGATGATCGACTCGGTGGCGGCGCAGACCAACCTCCTCGCCCTCAACGCCACGATCGAGGCCGCCCGCGCCGGGGAAGCCGGCAAGGGCTTCGCGGTGGTCGCGGCGGAGGTGAAGTCGCTCGCCTCGCAGACGGCGAAGGCCACCGAGGAGATCTCGAGCCAGATCGCCTCGATGCGCGACGCGACCCGCAACGCGGTGGGGGCGGTGGGCTCGATCAAGACCCGCGTCGCCGAGATCGCCACCGCCATGACCTCGGTCGCGAGCGCGATCGAGGAGCAGTCGGCGGCGACGCAGACCATCGCCGCGAGCGCGGAAGGCGCGCGCGCCAACGCGGCCGGAGTCAGCGACGGCATCGAGGAGGTGCGCGCCGTGGTCGTCTCCACGGACGAGGCGGCCGAGCGCGTGGTGCGGGCGAGCGCCGTCGTGCGCGAGCAGACCACCCTTCTCGACCAGCGCATCCGCCGCTTCCTCGACGAGGTGGCCGCGGCGTGAGGGTGCGGCGTGCGGCGCGGCATATCCGCCGCGCCGCGGCGGTTTCTCCTCGTCGCGACGCCGCGCGCCGTTGACGCGCGCGGCGCACCAACTAAAGGTGCGCGCTCCCGTTCCCGCGGAGGCTTATCCCCGCATTCCTGAAGGAGAGAGCGCGCGATGAGTGCCGTCTGGCCCGTGCATGGCGAGATCACCGGCCCGATCGTGATGATCGGCTTCGGCTCGATCGGCAAGGGGACGCTTCCCCTGATCGAGCGTCACTTCGCCTTCGACAAGGACCGGTTCACGGTCATCGACCCGAACGACGCCGACCGGGCGCTGCTCGACGATCGCGGCATCGCCTTCGTGCACGAGGCCGTGACGCGCGAGAACTATCGCGAGTTGCTCGTGCCGCTTCTCACGAAGGGCGAGGGCCAGGGGTTCTGCGTCAACCTCTCGGTGGACACCTCCTCGCGCGACCTGATGCAGCTGTGCCGCGAGCTCGGCGTGCTCTACATCGACACCGTGGTCGAGCCGTGGAAGGGCTTCTACTTCGACAAGGACGCCGGTCCGGCGGCGCGCACCAACTATGCCTTGCGCGAGACGATCCTGGCCGAGCGCCGCGACCGGCCGGGCGGCACCACCGCCGTCTCCTGCTGCGGCGCCAATCCCGGCATGGTGTCGTGGTTGGTCAAGCAGGCGCTCGTCAACGTCGCGACCGATCTCGGGCTCGACTTCGAGACGCCGACCACGCGTGAGGCCTGGGCGGCGCTGATGCGTGACGCCGGCGTCAAGGGCATCCACATCGCCGAGCGCGACACCCAGCGCGCGCGCAACCCAAAGCCCCAGGGCGTGTTCGTCAACACCTGGTCGGTCGAGGGGTTCGTCTCCGAGGGGCTCCAGCCGGCCGAGCTCGGCTTCGGCACGCACGAGACCTGGATGCCGGACAACGCGTGCACGCACGAGAGCGGCAGCGGCGCGGCGATCTACCTGCTCCAGCCCGGCGCCAACACCCGCGTGCGCTCCTGGACGCCGACGGCGAAGGCGCAGTACGGCTTCCTCGTGACGCACAACGAGTCGATCTCGATCGCCGACTTCTTCACGGTGCGCGCCGGCGACGAGGTCGCCTACCGCCCCACCTGCCATTACGCCTACCATCCGGCGAACGACGCCGTGCTCTCGCTGCACGAGATGTTCGGCGCCGGCGGCGTGGCGCAGGAGACGTTCCACATCCTCGACGAGCACGAGATCGTCGACGGCATCGACGAGCTCGGGGTGCTGCTCTACGGCCACGCCAAGAACGCCTACTGGTACGGCTCGCAGCTCTCGATCGAGGAGACGCGGCGCATCGCGCCCTACCAGAACGCGACGGGCCTGCAGGTCTCCTCCGCCGTGCTCGCCGGCATGGTCTGGGCGCTCGAGAACCCGAACGCCGGCATCGTCGAGGCCGACGAGATGGACTACGCGCGCTGCCTCGAGGTCCAGACGCCCTATCTGGGTCCGGTCGTCGGTGTGTACACGGGCTGGACGCCGCTCGACGGGCGCCCGGGCCTCTTCCCCGAGGACATCGACACGAGCGATCCCTGGCAGTTCCGGAACGTGCTGGTGCGCTGACCGTCCCGTCCTGCGACGCGGGAGCGGGATGACAGCTCGCGGGTCCGCCCCCATATCTTTCGGCGGACCCGGAGCCCGCGCCACGATGCCTCATTTCGATCCTCACTACGCCGACAAGCTGCGCGGCTCGCAAGGCCTCGCCGATGCCGACAGCGTGCTCGACCTGCGCGGGGCCGCACGCGCCGCGGCGGAGGCTTCGCTCGCCGAGCTGATCGAGCGCTCGCGCTTCGGCGAGGCCAAGGCCGTGGCGATCCGCATCGCCGCGCCTCTGCCCGGTGCCGGCGAGACGCTGTTCCAGCCGGTGGGCCGGGCCTTGCTCGAGGCCAAGCGCAAGGGGCACGTCACGCGCCTCGCACCCCTCCCCGCCGGTGACGGTCTGGGCTTCTTCGTGCGGCTGGCCGGCCGCTCCGGAAAGCCCTGACGCCGACGGTGCGGCCGCGGCGAGCGGGCGCGCCGGCTCGGCCGGGCTTGCCGTTCCCGGCCGGGCTTGCCATTTCGCCATCCGCGCTGTATGCACCCGCCTTCGCCAAGAACTCCCTGACCGGCCAGCCCATCGGAAGGAGCCGCCCATGGCTCGCGTGACCGTCGAAGACTGCATCGACAAGGTCGAGAACCGTTTCGAGCTCGTGCTGCTCGCGAGCCACCGCGCCCGCATGATCTCCTCGGGCGCACCGCTCACCGTCGACCGCGACCGCGACAAGAACCCGGTCGTGGCCCTGCGCGAGGTCGCCGACGAGACGGTCCGGCCGGACGACCTGCGCGAGCAGCTGATCCATTCCATGCAGAAGTACGTCGAGGTCGACGAGCCGGAGGCCGAGGCCGTGCCGATGATCGGCGCCCCCGCCCCCGAGGGCTCCGGTGGCGAGGACGGCGAGGTCACCTTCGACCGCATGTCCGAGGAGGACCTCCTGCGCGGCCTCGAGGGGCTGCAGCCCCCGGCGCAGACGGACGACGACGAGGGCTGACGCGGCGGCGTCGCGCCCCGGCCTGCGAGACGATGGGAAACCCGGCCGAGAGGCCGGGTTTTTTTGTGATTGCGCCCGCGTACCGGCGGACAGCCCGCCTCGTTCGGGTCGGCGGATGCGGACGGACCAGCGGGCGTTCACGTCAGCGCGGGCGGGGCCGAGACGACGGCAACGCCCATGCCATCGCCGCCTCGAATTCCTCGTCGGTCATGGCGACGCCGGCGCGGGCGATGTGGCGGAAGGCCGCGAGCGCCTCCTCCGGCGGGAGGTTGACGAGCTCGGTGACGTGGCAGCGCGCGTCCATCAGGACGCGGGTGACCTGATCGAACCAGTCCATGTGCGCCTGCGGCACGACGCGCCCCGGCGTGCGCAGGACCAGCGACCACAGCAGCGCGTTCTCGAACAGGGCGCGCACGGGCACGCGGTTGCCGGTCGCCGCCTCCTCGGCGGGGACGAAGTGGATCGCGCGCACGTCCGGGTCGGCGACCAGCGCCTTGCCCGAACGCCACGTCGCGCGTTCCGCCGCCGTCATGTCGGATGGCCCGGGCGCGTCGAAGGGTGCCAACGACCACGCGAATGTGGCGAGCCGGTTCTGCCCGTCGAGCAGGATCGAGAAGCGCCGGGCGTAACGGGGCTGGAGCGGGCCGATGCGCCCGCGCGAGGCCCCCGCGAGCTCGATTCCCTCCGGCGGGCGCCAGATCAGGAACTGGCCCATCGGCCAGCCGCGCAGCAGGCTCTCCCAGAAGCGCTCGACGTCCTCCTGTCCCCAGACGTAGGGGCGCCGGAACGCGGCCGGTGCGAGGTAGCCCTCGCTGGCGCGCCGCATGACGCTCTCGATCAGCTCCCCGTTCACCGTGACCCGCACCATGACGTCCTCCCGACGCTCTCCACCCAGCAGGCCGATCGGCGGGAGCCGGGCGTTCGCGCGACGTGCGCGTGCCGAGCCTAGCGGAAGTCGTGGTCTCGCGCACGAGGGATGCTCGGCTGCACCGCGGATCGAACGCGCCGTGACCCGCCCCCTCCCATGACCCGCCCTCTCCCATGACCCGCCCTCTCCCATTCCCCGCCCGCATCCCGTCAATTCGCCACACGGCCCTGTTCAGCGCCCGCGAAAACCCTCATCTTAGGTGCAAAGCACGCACGCGCGGCCGGCGCGTGCCCGGAGGTCCCCCACGCGCATGATGCGTCAGTACGAGCTGCTCGAGCGGGTCAAGCGCTACAACCCCGCCGCCGACGAGGCCCTGCTCAACCGGGCCTACATCTACGCCATGCGGGCGCACGGTACGCAGACACGGGCGTCGGGCGACCCGTTCTTCGCGCATCCGCTGGAGGTGGCGGCGATCCTCACCGACATGCGGCTCGACGACGCCACCATCGTCGCCGCGGTGCTGCACGACACGGTGGAGGACACCGAGGCGACGCTCGAGGAGATCCGCGGCACGTTCGGGCCGGAGATCGGCGCGCTCGTCGACGGGCTGACCAAGCTCAAGCGTCTCGACCTCGTCTCGAAGCGCGCGGCGCAGGGGGAGAACTTCCGCAAGCTCCTGCTCGCCATCGCCCAGGACATCCGCGTGCTGCTCGTCAAGCTCGCGGACCGCCTGCACAACATGCGCACGCTCCATTTCATGCCGCCCGAGAAGCGCGCGCGCATCGCCGAGGAGACGCTCGACATCTACGCCCCGCTCGCCGGGCGCATGGGCATGCAGGAGATGCGCGAGGAGCTCGAGGACCTCGCCTTCCGCCACCTGCGGCCGGAGGCCTACGAGACCATCACCAAGCGGCTGGAGACGCTCACCGCCAAGAACGAGCGGCTCGTCGAGGAGATCGAGCGCGATCTCGCCGAGCGCCTCGCCACGAAGGGGCTCGGCGCCGTGGTGAAGGGGCGGCGCAAGCGCGCGTACTCGATCTGGAAGAAGATGGAGCGCAAGTCGGTCGCCTTCGAGCAGCTCTCCGACATCTTCGGCTTCCGCATCCTCGTGGACAGCATCGACGCCTGCTACGGCGCGCTCGGCCTCGTGCACTCCACCTGGCCGATGGTGCCCGGCCGCTTCAAGGACTACATCTCGACGCCCAAGCAGAACGACTACCGCTCGATCCACACCACCGTGGTGGGCCCCGGCCACCAACGCGTGGAGCTGCAGATCCGCACCCGCGCCATGGACGAGGTGGCGGAGTACGGCATCGCCGCGCACGCGCTGTACAAGGACCCCGCCGAGGCGACGAAGCCGATCAGCGAAAGCCGTGCATACCAATGGCTGCGCCGCACGATCGACCTGCTGGCCGAAGGCGACAACCCGGAGGACTTCCTCGAGCACACCAAGCTCGAGCTGTTCCACGACCAGGTGTTCTGCTTCACGCCCAAGGGCCGGCTGATCGCGCTGCCGCGCGGCGCGACGCCGATCGACTTCGCCTACGCGGTGCACACCGACGTGGGAAACACGGCGGTCGGCGCCAAGATCAACGGACGCATGGCGCCGCTCCTCACCGAGCTCGCCAACGGCGACGAGGTCGAGATCGTGCGCGCCGGCGGCAGCCAGGTGCCGCCCGCGGCCTGGGAGAGCCTCGTCGTCACCGGCAAGGCCCGCGCCGCGATCCGCCGCGCGACGCGCACCGCCGTGCGCAAGCAGTACGCCGGGCTGGGCCTCCAGATCCTGGAGCGCGCCTTCGAGCGCGCCGGCAAGGCCTTCTCCGAGGAGAAGCTCAAGGCCGCGCTGCCGCGCCTCGCGCGCACCTCGGTCGACGACGTGCTGGCGGCCGTGGGGCGCGGGGAGATGTTCTCGGGAGACGTGGTGCGCGCGGTCTACGCGGACTTCAAGGACGTCGGCCGGCTGGTCTCTGGGGCGGCGACGCAGGGAGCGGGCTGGGTCGCGCTCGGCGCCGACGCGCTCAAGATGAAGCTGCCCGACGCCGCCGACGACCCGCGCGCGATCCCGATCCGCGGGCTCGACGCCGACCTGCCGGTGCGTTTCGCGCCGGAATCAGGGGCGGTGCCGGGGGACCGGATCGTGGGGATCATCACCCCGGGCGAGGGCGTGACGATCTACCCGATCCAGTCCCAGGCGCTCGCCGCCTTCGAGAACGTACCGGAGGCCTGGGTCGACGTGCGCTGGGACGTCGAGTCGATCACGCACAAGCGCTTTCCCGCGCGCATCAAGCTCGAGACCATCAACGAGCCGGGCTCGCTCGCCCAGATCGCGCAGGTCGTCGCCGACCACGACGGCAACATCGACAACATCTCCATGCAGCGCCGCACGCCGGATTTCACCGATGTCGTCATCGACGTGTCGGTGTGGGACATCAAGCACCTGAACGGCATCATCGCCGAATTGCGGGCCAAGCGCGTGATCTCGAAGGTCGAGCGGCTGATGGGCTGAGCCCCGACCCGCGGGGTGAGGCGGGCCGGGGGGAACCCTCGCCGCGCGCCTCAGCGCACGACGTAGACGATGCGCCGCGTCGCCGGGTCGACGAGGACCGGCTGGCCGTTCACATAGGCGTACTCGTACTCGTAGTCCGGGATCGGCCGCAGGCCCACCGCCGGCGGCAGGCCGGCGCCGGCGACGACCTCGCCCTCGAGATAGACCGGCTCCACGCGGTTCTCGACGACGTAGGTGCGCACCGGCGATGGCGGGGCGGTGAAGCCGTCGATGGCGCCGCCGACTGCGCCGGTCACCGCGCCGACGGTCCCGCCGATGATCGAGCCGACGATCTCGCCGGCGACGGCGCCCGTGGCGGTCACCGGATCCCACTGCGCCTCGGGGACGATCTCGCGGCGCTGCGTCACCACGACGGGCGCGCTCTCCACCTCGGCCGTGAGGTAGTCGCCGTAGGCCCAGGCCTCGGTGCCCTGGTGCTGAACGCGGCACCAGGCCGAGGACGGCAGGCAGCCGAGCACGGTGACGGAGGCGTCGCCGTCGATCACGTCGACGACCTCGTAGTTCGGGCCGGGGCCGGCGCGCATGTTGAGATCGGTGGTGGCGGTGGCTGCCACCTGCGCGGACGCAGGCGCGGCGAGGCCGAGGGCGGCGGCGCTCGCCGCGGCGAGGAAGAAGGTGCGGGTCATGAGAGTCTCCTTCGTTCGTCGGGAGGACGGGCGAGCGAACGATGGAGGGGGCGCGGTGTTCCGGGGCTGTTCGGCTTATTGCGCCGCGCCTCGGCGTGGCTGTTCCCGCGAGCGCGCGTCGTCTATCCTCTCTCGTCCCCTCCCCGAAACCCCTTGGGAGCTTCCCAAGAGCCCCCCAAGAGCCCCATCAGGAGCCCCCCACCCCCATGAACCTCCACGCCCTCGCCGCCGCCCGCGCGGCGCAGTCCCGCCCCGTCCGCGTCGCGCTGATCGGCGCAGGCAAGTTCGGGGCGATGTTCCTCGCGCAGGTGCCGACCATTTCCGGGCTCGAGGTGTCGGCGATCGCCGATCTCGATCCGGATCGGGCGCGGGCGACCTGCCGGGCGGTGGGGTGGGACGAGGGGCGCATCGCGGCCACGCGCTTCCACGAGGACGGCCGCGCGGCGATCGCCGAGGACGCCGAGGTCGTGATCGAGGCGACGGGCGCGCCGGAGGCGGGGGTGATCCACGCGCTCGCGGCGATCGAGGCGCGTCGGCACGTCGTCATGGTCAACGTCGAGGCCGACGTGCTCGTCGGCGCCGCGCTCGCCGAGCGGGCGCGGGCGGCCGGCGTCGTCTATTCCATGGCCTACGGCGACCAGCCGGCGCTGGTGTGCGAGATGGTCGACTGGGCGCGCGCCGCCGGCTTCCATGTGGCGGCCGCCGGCAAGGGCACGAAGTACCTGCCGGCCTACCACGGAGTCACGCCCGACGACGTCTGGACGCATTACGGCCTGACGCCCGAGGCGGCGGCCGGCGCGGGCATGAACCCGAAGATGTTCAACTCCTTCCTCGACGGCACGAAGTCCGCCATCGAGGCGGCGGCGATCGCGAACGCCACCGGCCTCGCCGTGCCCGAGGAGGGCCTCGCCTTCCCGCCCTGCGGCGTCGACGACCTCGCCCGGGTGCTGCGCCCGCGCGGGATCGGCGGGGCGCTCGCCCGCGACGGCATGGTCGAGGTCGTCTCCTCGCTGGAGCGCGACGGGCGGCCCGTGTTCCGCGACCTGCGCTGGGGCGTCTACGTGGTGCTGAAGGCGCCGAACCCGTACGCCGCCGCCTGCTTCCGGCAATACGGCCTGCCGACGGACGACAGCGGCTCCTATGCGGCGATGTACAAGCCCTTCCACCTGATCGGGCTCGAGCTCTCGATCTCCGTCCTCTCGGCGGCGCTGCGCGGCGAGCCGACGGGTACGACGCGGGCCTTCGCGGCCGACGTCGTCGCGGTCGCCAAGCGCGACCTGCGCGAAGGCGAGACGCTCGACGGCGAGGGCGGCTGGACCGTCTGGGGGCGCGTGACCACGGCCGCGGCGAGCCGGGCCGCCCGGGCGCTGCCGATCGGCCTCGCCCACGGCGTCACGCTGGTGCGCCCCGTGAAGGCGGGGACGGTGGTGACCGAGGCGGACGTCGCGCCGCGTGCGGTGCGCAGCGAGGCCGAGCGGCTGCGGGAGACGCTGATGCCCGCGCCGGCCGCTTGAGACGTCAGAGCCGGAAATCCTCGCCGAGGTAGAGCTTGCGCACCTCGCTGTTGGCGACGATCTCGTCGGGACGGCCCTCGGTCAGCACCCGGCCGGAGTGGATGATGTAGGCGCGGTCGATCAGCCCCAGCGTCTCGCGTACGTTGTGATCCGTGATCAGCACGCCGATGCCGCGCTTCGTGAGGTGGCGCACCAGGTTCTGGATGTCGCCCACCGCGATCGGGTCGATGCCGGCGAAGGGCTCGTCGAGCAGCATGAAGGACGGGTCGGAGGCCAGCGCGCGCGCGATCTCGCAGCGCCGCCGCTCGCCGCCCGACAGCGCGATCGAGGGCGACTTGCGCAGGCGCGCGATGTTGAATTCCTCGAGCAGCTCGTCGAGCTTCGCCTCCCGGCGGTCGCGGTCGGGCTCGACCACCTCGAGCACGGCGCGGATGTTGTCCTCGACGTTGAGGCCGCGGAAGATCGAGGCCTCCTGCGGCAGGTAGCCGATGCCGAGGCGGGCACGGCGATACATCGGCATGCGCGTGACATCGTTGCCGTCGAGGCTGATCATGCCCCGGTCGGCGGCGACGAGGCCGGTGATCATGTAGAAGATCGTGGTCTTGCCCGCGCCGTTGGGCCCGAGCAGCCCCACGGCCTCGCCGTTGCGCACGGCCAGCCCCGCGTCGTTGACGACCATGCGGCCGCGATAGGACTTCTGGAGCCCCTTGACCGCGAGGATGCCCGGCCCGCCGAGAATGGCGCCGGAAGCGTCGGCGATCGGAAGAGAAGCGGGTGCGGGCGCGAGCTCATGGGCCAGCGCCTCCTCCACCTCGCGGTCGGGCTCGCGCTGCGGCGCGCGGGCGAAGAGGCCCTTCAGGCGCGCGACGAGGCTCGGGCGCGCAGGAGGCGAAGCGTGAGGCTCCTCGAGCGCGCTCCAGTCCGGCTCGGGCCGGCTCCAGTCGTCGACGGGGTCGTACGGGTCATCCGGCACGCCGTCGACCGCGCCCGCTTGCCCGCGCCAGTCGTCCTGCGGGGGCCAATCCTCCTGCGGCCACCCGTCCTGATCCCAGGCTTCCTGCGCCGGCCCGGCGCGGCCGGGATCGGGCACGTCGTGCGGGCGCGCCGGCCCTGCGCCGTCGCCGTGCGTCCCCGTCGTCTGCGGCCGCCTCTGATCCACGCGCGAACCCTTCCCCTGCCCCGAACCCCGGGCGCTCTCGGACCTGCTCGGGCCCGCCCGGTTCTACTGCCCGCCGCCGGGCACGAAAAGCCCGCGCACGCGCTGCGCGGCGCCGGCCTCGATGTTGGCCACCCCCGCGTCCACGTCGTAGACGAGCCGCTCGCCCCGCGTCACGTTCTGCCCCTGGCTGAGCGCCACGTCGCCGGTCAGCACGACCTCACCCGCCGTCCGGTCGTAGACCGCCCGCGCCCCGGTCGCCACCTGGTCCTGCGAGAGGATCGTGACGGGCCCCTCGCACTCGATCCGGTCGATCGATTCGGTCCCCTCCCCCGGCGCCTGGCCGGCCGCAGCACCGCCCGCCGCGGGCGCGCCCTCCTCCGCCCGGTGGAAGAAGATCGTCAGCTCCGAGCAGCGCATCGTGGTGTCGCCCTGCACGGCGACGACGTTGCCCTGGTAGACCGCGCGGCTCTCGCGCTCGAACACGTCGAGGCGGTCGGCGTCGATGCGGATCGGCTCCTGGGAGCCCGAGCCGAGCCCGGCGAAGGCGCCGGTGCGGGGCTCCGGCTCCTGCTGCGCCAGCGCGGGCGGCGGCGAGACAGCGACGAGCACGACGAGCGCGAGACCGGCCCCGGCGAGGAGCGACGCGGCGAGAGGGGACGAACGACGCACGGAGGCGGCTCCCTGTGGCTGGGTGCTGGACAGGATCGTGTCGGTCACGGGCTCACCCTGCGCACCTCGGCGGGGAGCGGCTCTGCGGGCATCGGCTCGGCGGGCATCGGCTCGGCAAGGGCCGCGGCCGCGGCGCGCTCCGCCTCGGGATCGCCCTCGGCGCCCAGGAGGAAGGTCGAGGTGACACCGCCGACGAACGTGATGACGTCGCCGCCGCCGCTCAGCGACAGCGTCTGCGCCTCGATCACGCCCGAGCCGACGCCGACTCGCACCGGCTCCTCGGAGACGACGGTGCCGGCGGCGAAGTCCACCGTCGCGGAGCGCAGGTCGGCGGTGTAGCCGAGCGTCGAGGTGACGCGCACGTCCTCATGGAGCGTGAGGAGCTCGACCTGCGTGTCGAAGCGCCCAGTCGCCGCCTCGACGCGAACGACGTTGCCCGTGTCGTCGACGGAGACCCGGGCGCGCAGGTCGACGAGATCGACGAGATGGGGCGTGCGCACGTCCTGGGAGGCCTCGGTCGCGGTGACCTCGTAGGGCCGGGTATCGTCCTGGAAGCCGGAGAGGCGGGGGCTGTCCATGACGATCCGCGTGCCCGAGACGTTCACGGGGCCGATCGACAGCCCGCCGCGGGAGGCGAAGGGGTTGAACAGCGTGATGGTCATGACGAGGACCACCGCCGCCGCGGCGCCGACGGGGATCGCGCGCTTGAGGAAGCGCACACGCCGCGAATGCGTCAGCGCGCGCGCGTAGCTGCGGCGCCCGCGGGCGGGCGCCGATGCGGTCTGCAGGTCGGTGGGTGCTCTCGCGTGCACGCGCGGTCCCCAGGATGTCCCTCGAGAACCCCTCGAGGCGGTACGGAGGCCGCCTCATCCCCCGCGCAGGTGGCGAAGATGAGGCTGGCCGCGCGTCGTCTTATGCCTTCCCCCGCGAGAGCGCGCAAACGGCACGTGTGCGAGGCCGGGACGGGGTCGTCAGGAATGGGCGAAGACATCCGTCTCCGGCCAGCCGAGGAGATCGAGCCGCGCGCGCGTCGGCAGGAAGTCGAAGCAGGCCTGCGCCAGCGCGGTGCGGCCCTCGCGGTCGAGCCTGAGGTCGAGCTGGCCCTTGAGCGCGTGCAGGTGCAGAACGTCGGAGGCGGCATACTCGATCTGGGCCTGGGTGAGCGTCTCGGCGCCCCAGTCCGAGCTCTGCTGCTGCTTGGAGATCTCCTGGCCGAGGAGCTCGCGCACGAGGTCCTTGAGCCCGTGGCGGTCGGTATAGGTGCGCACCAGCTTGGACGCGATCTTGGTGCAGTAGACCGGGCCCGGCATCGTGCCGAGCGCGTGCTCGAGCACGGCGAGGTCGAAGCGGGCGAAATGGAAGACCTTGAGCACGCTCGCGTCCGCCATCACGGCCGCGAGCCGCTCCGGGCGCGGGCCGTCTCGCAGGATCTGCACGACGTCGGCGTCGCCGTCCCCCCGCGAGACCTGCACGACGCACAAGCGGTCGCGCAGCGGATTGAGCCCGAGCGTCTCGGTGTCGACCGCGATGGCGGTCCCGGGTTCCCAGGAGGCGGGCAGGTCCCCGCGGTGCAGCCTGACGGTCATGCGTGTGGCGCTCGTCTCGCGTGTTCGACTGGTCGCGAGACGTGTTCCACGGCGGCGGCGGCGCTGTCAAATGCGCAGCAGGGCGCGCGGCCACCGTAACCGTCACGACGAAACCGACACCGCGCGGAACGCGCCGGTCGCCGCGTCCAGATGCGTGAGCTCCATCACCAACTTGGACGCGAAGCACTCCTGGATCGAGCGCGGCTCGGCCTTGCAGTCCTTCGCGATGGCGACGACGACGTGAAAACGCCCGTCGCAATGATCGCGTGCCCAGGCGAGGTTGTCCATCAACTCGCGGAAGCCCAGGCGCGCATCGACGTATTTCGGGTCGAAGCCGGGTCGCTCGTAGACCCGCCGTCCGGCTTCGGAGGTGAAGTAGTCCTGCCACAGCACGACGACGACCGTGCGACCGTCGTCGCTGCGAGCCGACCAGCTCCAGCGGTCGTTCCTCGCTCTGGTGCCGAATGCGGCGAACGCGTTCCTGCGAGACACGCTTCCGCTCCCCGCTTCTCACCCCTTGTCGGTGATCTCCCGCAGCTTCGCCTGCATCTCGGCCATCTGGGCCTTGAGGTCGTCGAGCTCGCGGGCGGATCCCTCGGCGGGCTTGCCCACGCCGGTCGTGGCGCCGCCCTCCCCCGCCGCGTCGACGTGGCGCTTCATCGCCTCGGCGCGCACGCCGGGGAATGGGGAGAACATCCGCATCGCGTCGGAGAACAGGCTCATGTTGGCGCGCACCTGCTCCTCGAGCGAGCCGAAGGCCTTGCCGCCGAAGGCGGTGGTCACCTGCTCGCGCAGCTTCGCCTGCTCGCGCAGGAAGCTCTCCATCGAGAACTCGAGATAGGCCGGCACGACGGCCTGCATCGAATCGCCGTAGAGCCGGATCAGCTGGCGCAGGAAGGCGATCGGCAGCATGGTCTGCGCGCCCTCCTTGTTCTCCTGCTCGAAGATGATCTGGGTGAGCACCGAGCGGGTGATGTCCTCGCCGGTCTTCGCGTCGGTGACCGCGAAGTCCTCCCCCTCGCGCACCATCCGGCCGAGATCCTCGAGGGTCACGTAGGTCGAGGTCCCCGTGTGATAGAGCCTGCGGTTGGCGTATTTCTTGATGACGGTCGGCTGCTTCTCGTCGCTGGCCATGGCGCCCTCGTCACTCGACACCCCGGGTCGTTCGCCGGGTCGTTCGCGCTGCACGTTCGCCTCGGGCCCGCCTCGTCAATTCGTCTGACCGGCCCGCCGGGCGTTTCCCCACGACGAAACCTTAGAAGCTTCGCGCCGCCTCCGAAACAGCTATTTCGCACCGCACCCCGGCGCGCACCGCCGAGGCTCGCGCCACGGGACGTGCGTGCTTGCACGGCCTTGACTGGAGCGCGTCCTCCGTTTCGATAGCCCGGAAGACCGGCGCGTCCCCGGCGCCGCCAGAGAACACGAGGAAGGATCGCCATGGCCGCTCAGGACATCGTCATCGTCTCCGCCGCGCGCACGCCGGTCGGAGCCTTCAACGGCGCCTTCGCGGCCGTGCCCGCCCACGAGCTCGGCGCCGCCGCCGTCAAGGGCGCACTGGAGCGGGCGGGCGTCGACGGCGCGGAGGTCGACGAGATCATCCTCGGCCAGATCCTCGCCGGCGGGGAGGGCCAGAACCCCGCCCGCCAGGCCGCGATGAAGGCCGGCATCCCGCAAGAGGCGACCGCCTTCGGAATCAACCAGCTCTGCGGCTCGGGCCTGCGCGCGGTGGCGCTCGGCATGCAGCAGATCGCCACCGGCGACGCGAAGATCGTGGTGGCCGGCGGCCAGGAGAGCATGTCGATGGCGCCCCACGCCGCGCACATGCGCGCGGGCACCAAGATGGGTGAGCTCAAGCTCGTCGACACGATGCTCAAGGACGGCCTGATGGACGCCTTCCACGGCTACCACATGGGCAACACCGCCGAGAACGTCGCCACCCGCTGGCAGCTCACCCGCGAGGAGCAGGACGCCTTCGCGGTGGCCTCGCAGAACAAGGCCGAGGCCGCGCAGAAGGCCGGGCGCTTCGACGACGAGATCGTCGCCTTCACGGTGAAGACCCGCAAGGGCGAGACCGTGATCGCCGCCGACGAATACCCGCGTCACGGCACGACGATGGAGGCGGTCGCCAAGCTCAAGCCCGCCTTCTCGAAGGACGGCACCGTCACCGCAGGCAACGCGTCCGGCATCAACGACGGCGCGGCCGCCCTCGTGATCATGACGGCGGCGGAGGCCGAGCGCCGCGGGCTCACCCCGCTCGCGCGCATCGCCTCCTGGGCGACGGCGGGCGTCGACCCGGCGGTGATGGGCACGGGGCCGATCCCCTCCTCGCGCAAGGCGCTGGAGAAGGCGGGCTGGAAGGTGCAGGACCTCGACCTCGTCGAGGCCAACGAGGCCTTCGCCGCCCAGGCGCTCGCGGTCAACAAGGACATGGGCTGGGACCCGCAGATCGTGAACGTCAACGGCGGCGCCATCGCCATCGGCCACCCGATCGGCGCGTCCGGCGCGCGCGTGCTGACCACGCTCCTGTTCGAGATGAGCAAGCGCGACGCCAGGAAGGGCCTCGCCACGCTCTGCATCGGCGGCGGCATGGGCGTCGCCATGTGCCTCGAGCGCTGAGGACGGCGCGCGACATCCCGGCCGGGAGGCGGCACGCCGGCCGCACCCGGCCGTTCGAGACGAGATCATCTGGGAGGAAGAGCCAATGTCACGCGTCGCAGTCGTCACCGGGGGCACCCGCGGCATCGGGGCCGCGATCTCCAAGGGGCTGAAGGAAGCCGGCTACTCGGTCGCCGCGACCTATGCCGGCAACGACGAGAAGGCGAACGCCTTCAAGGAGGAGACGGGCATTCCCGTCTACAAGTTCGACGTCGCCGACGCCGCCGCCTGCGAGGCCGGGCTGAAGGCGATCGAGGGCGATCTCGGCCCCGTCGACGTGCTCGTCAACAACGCGGGCATCACCCGCGACCGCATGTTCCACAAGATGACCTTCGAGCAATGGTCGGAGGTCATGCGCACCAACCTCGATTCGATGTTCACGATGACGCGGCCGCTGATCGAGGGCATGCAGGCGCGCAAGTTCGGGCGCATCATCATCATCTCCTCCATCAACGGCCAGAAGGGCCAGATGGGCCAGGCGAACTACTCCGCCGCCAAGGCCGGCGTGATCGGCTTCGCCAAGGCGCTGGCGCAGGAGAACGCCGCGAAGGGAATCACGGTCAACGTCATCGCGCCGGGCTACATCGGCACGGAGATGGTGATGGCGGTGCCCAAGGAGGTGCTCGACACCAAGATCATCCCGCAGATCCCCGTCGGCCGCCTCGGCGAGGCCGAGGAGATCGCCCGCTGCGTGACCTTCCTCGCCTCCGACCAGGCGGGCTTCATCACCGGCTCGACGCTGTCGGTGAACGGCGGGCAGTACATGGCGTGAGGTGGATGGGGCCGGCGAGGGTGCGCTCCCCCCTCGCCACGCGCCGCGGCGCGCGCTAGACATCGGCGCACGCGCCGCACGTCTCGGCGCGCGCCCGGAGTCCCCATGCCGCGCCTCGACACGCCGACCTTCCCCACCGCCGCCGTCGCCGCGCCGCACGCGGCCGCGGCAGAGGCCGGCCGCGCGATCCTGATCGAGGGCGGCAACGCGCTCGAGGCGATGATCGCCATGGCGGCGACGATCGCGGTCGTCTACCCGCACATGAACGGCATCGGCGGCGACGCCTTCTGGTGCGTGGCCGAGCCGAACGGACGGGTCCACGCCATCGACGCCGCCGGCTTCGCGGGCGCGCACGCGACGCCCGCGCTCTACCATGATCGGGGTCTCGACGCCGTCCCCGCCCGCGGGCCGCTCGCGGCGCTCACCGTGCCCGGCGCGGTCGACGGCTGGCGGCTCGCCGGCGAGCTCGCCCGCGCCCGCGGAGGCCGGCTGCCGCTCGCGACGCTCCTCTCCGACGCCATCCGCCGCGCCCGCGAGGGGGTGCCCGTCTCCGGCAGCGAGGCGCGGCTCTGGGCCTGCGGGAAAGGCCCCAACGAGCGCGCCGCGCTCGAGGATGCGCCGGGATTCCGCGAGACGTACTTCGTCGACGGCGCCCCGCCCGAGGCCGGCGCGGTGCGCCGCTACCCCGTTCTCGCCGACACGCTCGCCTACCTCGCGGAAGCGGGCCCGCGCGACTTCTACGCGGGCGACGTCGCCCGCGAGATCGCGTCGGGCCTCGAGCGCATCGGCGCGCCGGTGACCCGCGCGGACCTGCGCCGCTACGAGGCGCGCGTCGTGCGCCCGCTGGCGCTGAAGCTCCCCGGCGTCGAGATCTTCAACCTGCCGCCGCCGAGCCAGGGCCTCGCCTCGCTGGCCATCCTCGGCATCGCCGAGCGGCTGGCGCTCGGGCGGCCGGACACGGTCTCGTGGCACCACGGCCTCGTCGAATCGGTCAAGCGCGCCTTCGCGATCCGCGACCGCGTCGTCCTCGACCCCGCGCTCCTCGACGGCGACCCGCAGGACCTCCTCGCCGACGCGATCCTGGCTCGCGAGGCGGCCGCGATCTCCACGCGCCGCGCAGCCCCGTGGCCGCGGGCCGGGGGTGAGGCGGACACGATCTGGATGGGCGCGATCGACAAGGACGGGCTCGCCGTCTCCTTCATCCAGTCGCTCTACTGGGAGTACGGGTCCGGGTGCGTGCTGCCGGGGACGGGCATCACGCTGCAGAACCGCGGCGCGGCCTTCTCGCTCGCGCACGATGCCTCGAACCCCCTCGCGCCGGGCCGCAAGCCCTTCCACACCTTGAACCCGCCGATCGCCCGCTTCGCCGACGGGCGCGTCGTGGCCTACGGCTGCATGGGCGGCGACGGGCAGCCGCAGACGCAAGCGCAGGTCCTCTCCCGCTACCGCGCCGGCGCCTCTCCCGCCGAGGCGGTCGACGCGCCCCGCT
This sequence comes from Salinarimonas sp. NSM, assembly GCF_052380005.1. Classification (NCBI taxonomy): domain Bacteria; kingdom Pseudomonadati; phylum Pseudomonadota; class Alphaproteobacteria; order Hyphomicrobiales; family Salinarimonadaceae; genus Salinarimonas; species Salinarimonas sp. NSM. The sequence continues at coordinate 11,348 of NZ_JBQTCJ010000058.1, read as the reverse complement.
GGCTGCTCGGCCGTACCTGGGGCGAGACCTCGACGTCGCTGAAGCTGGAGAGCCGCTTCGACGAGAGCCTGATCGCGGGCCTCGACCGCCTCGGCCACCGCGTCGAGGTGCTCGACGCGCCCTATTCGGACACGCTCGGCCACGCGGGGCTTCTCGCGAAGCATCCCCGCGATGGGCGAGTCGAGGCGACGCACGACCCCCGCTCGGACGGAGCCGCGCTCGGATCATGACCACCCGCTACGGCCTCTACATCGCCCCGCCCGCACATTCCGAGCTCTGGCGCTTCGGCTCGGCCGTGCTCGGCTGGGACGCAGAGACCGGGGCGGACGTGCCCCAGCTCGTGCCGCCCTCGGCGGACGCGCGCGCCTTCCGCGCGCTCACCGAGGACCCGCGCCGCTACGGCTTCCACGCCACGATGAAGCCGCCCTTCCGCCTGGCGGAGGACCGCGACGTGGACGCGCTCGTCGGCGCGCTGCGGGACTTCTGCGGCGGGCGCCCGGCCTTCCGGCTGCCGCGGCTCGAGGTCCGAGCGGTGGGCGCCGACGCCGACGGCAACGCCTTCCTCGCCCTCGTCGAGCCGCAGCCGACGCCCGAGCTCCTCGCGCTCGAGCGCGCCCTCGTCACGGGCTTCGACGCCTTCCGCGCGCCGCTGACGGAGGCGGAGATCGCCCGGCGCCGGCCGGAGCGGCTGTCGGAGGTGGAGCGCGAGAACCTGATGCGCTGGGGCTATCCCGGCGTGCTCTCGCGCTTCCGCTTCCACCTGACTCTCACCGGCCGCGCCCCCGCCGCCGAGGTGCCGACGCTCGTGGCCGAGCTCTCGGCGCTCCATGCCGAGCGGGTCTCCGAGCCGGGGCTCCTCGTCGACCAGATCGCGCTGTTCGTGCAGGATCGTGCGGAGGACCCCGCCTCGCGATTCGTGGTGCGCGAGCGCGTTCTCCTCGTCTGACGACCACCGCCACCGCCAATCTATCTGGAGCCACCCGCGATGCCCTGGACGCTCGGCCTGATGACCGGTACCGTGCTCGACGGCAACGTCGACATCGCCGCGCTCGACACCGACGGCGTGCGCATCGCGGCCTTCGGCGCCTGGACGCTCGCGCCCTACGGCGGCGACCTGCGCGGCCTCCTCCAGGAGACGCTGGCCGCCGCGCGCGCCTGGGACTTCGAAGGCCCGCAGCCCGCGATCTTCACCGAGGCCGAGGCCGCGCTCACCCGCGCGCAGGCGCTGGCGGTGAACGCCTTCCTGGCGGGCAATCGCATCGCGGCGTCGGACGTGGCGGCGATCGGCTTCCACGGCCAGACCGTGCTCCACCGCGGCCCCGCGGGGGGGAAACCCGGCGCGACGCGCCAGCTCGGGGACGGGGCGCTGATGGCGGCGATCACCGGCATCGACACGGTCTTCGACTTCCGCTCGGCGGACGTCGCCGCCGGCGGCCAGGGCGCACCGCTGGCGCCGGCCTATCACGCGGCGCTCCTCGATACGATCGCCGCCGGGCCGGAGACCGCCGTGCTCAACCTGGGCGGCGTCGCGAACCTCACCTGGCGCGACGCCGACGGGGGGCTCCACGCCTTCGACACCGGGCCCGCCAACGCGCCGCTGAACGACTGGGTCGCCCGCCACACCGGCGCGGCGATGGACGTCGACGGCGCGCTCGGGGCGCAGGGGACCGTCGACGAGGCCCGGCTCGCGCGCCTTCTGGAGCACCCGTATCTCGCCGCGCCCTACCCCAAGAGCCTCGACCGCTTCGGCTTCGAGGCGGCGATGGCGGACGGCCTCTCGCTCGCGGACGGCGCGGCGACGCTCACCGCCTTCACCGCGGGCGCCGTCGGCCGCGCGCTCGACCGCCTTCCCGCCCGCCCGCGCCGCCTCGTCGTGTCCGGCGGTGGCCGGCGCAACCCGAGCCTCATGCGCATGATCGCGGAGCGCGCCCGCGTCGATGCGCTCCCCGCAGAGGCCGTGGGCTGGCGCGGAGACGCGGTCGAGGCGGAGTGCTTCGCCTTCCTCGCCGCCCGCGTGCTGCGGGGCATGCCCTACTCCTACCCGACCACCACTGGCGTGCCCGCGCCCAGCGGCGGAGGCCGCGTCGCTCGGGCGCCATCCTCGCAACCGAGTACATAGAAGTCGCGCAGTCCTTTCTTCACTCTTCCAGGTCATGATGTCGCCGCACGAGAGAAAGTTGCGGGACCGGCATGCAGGCGTTGCAGGCGATACAGAACGAGATCCTCGAGCTCGTCGCACGCGGCGTGCCCCTGAGGGAGCTCGCGGAGCGGCTCTGCCGGCTGGTGGAGGGTCACGACTCGTCGGTCGCCTGCTCCGTCCTGGCGGTGGACGACGAGCGGCGGCTTCGGCCGATCGCGGCGCCGAGCCTGCCCGCGCTGTACTCCGCGTCGATCGACGGCGTGCCGATCGGCCCGAGGGCCGGCTCGTGCGGGACGGCCGCCTTCCTGGGCCGCGAGGTGCTCGTGGAGGACATCGCGACCGATCCGCTCTGGGAGGGCTTCGCGCATCTCGCGCTCGACGCCGGCGTCGCCGCCTGCTGGTCGCGGCCCGTGCGCGGGGCGGACGGGCGGGTGCTCGGCACCTTCGCGCTCTACTATCGCGAATGCCGCGGTCCCGCACCGGCACATCGCGCCATCATCGAGCGCTGCACGCACCTGTGCTCCATCGCGATGGAGCACGACCTCCTCATCGCCCGCAATCGCCGCATCGCCTTGGCCGACCAGCTCACGGGCCTGCCCAACCGGACCGCCTTCGAGGAGGATCTCGGGGCGCTCGCCGGGCGCGGGCCGTGCGCGACCGGGCTGCTCCTCGTGGACGTCGACGGGCTCAAGATCGTCAACGACACGCTCGGCCACGCGGCCGGGGATGCGCTCGTCGCCTCGGTCGCCTCGGTGCTCGCGGGGCTCGACGGCGGCATCCGCGCCTACCGGATCGGCGGCGACGAGTTCGCGCTCCTGCGCCCCGATGCCGCCACGCCGCAGGCGCTGCGCGCGCTCGCCTCGTCGATCTTCCGGCGCCTGCGCGCGCTTCCGCAGGACGCCACCGCCCTCGGGGCGCCGAGCGTGACGATCGGCGCGGCCATCGACAAGGAGTCCTGCGAGCTGCGGCGCAAGGCCGATCTCGCGCTCTATCACGCCAAGGCCGAGCGGCGCGGCAGCTACCTCATGTACAAGGAGGGCATGCGCACCGCCATCGGCTCGCGCCTCGAGGCCATCCGCGAGGTGGGCGCGGCGCTGGCGGACGAGCGGATGACGACCTGGCTGCAGCCGATCGTCGACCTCTCCGACGGGCGCATCGTCGCCATGGAGGCGCTCGCGCGCATGCGCCGCGACGACGGGGTCGTCGTCAGCGCCGGTGCCTTCCAGGCGGCCCTCGACGACGCGGGCATCGCCTGCGCCATCACCGACGCGACGCTCGCGCGGGTGGCGGCGACGATCCGCGCCTGGGACGACGCCGGCGTCGGCGCGCCGACGATCGGCATCAACGTCACCGCCTTCGACCTCGCCCGCGGCGGCCTCGACCGGCGCCTCGCCCGCGCGTGCGAGCGCGCCGGGATCGCCCCCTCGCGCCTCGCCGTCGAGATCACCGAGAACGCGGTGATGCGTGCCGGCGACCGGGCGGTGACGACGACGCTCGCCGCCCTCAAGCGCCGGGGCGTGCGCCTCGCCCTCGACGATTTCGGCACCGGCTTCGCCTCGCTGACGCACCTGCTGGAGCTGCCGGTCGACGTCATCAAGATCGACCGCGCCTTCGTCTCGCGCATGGGCACGGACCCGCGGGCGCGCACCATCGTCGACGCGCTGCTCGCCATCTCCCGCGGCCTCTCGCTCAACCTCATCGCCGAGGGCATCGAGACGATGCGCCAGGCGGAGGACCTGCGCGACATGGGCTGCACGCTCGGCCAGGGCTTCCTGTTCGGCCGCGCCGAGGCCCCCGCGATCGCGCTGGAGCTCTACCGCAGGCTCGGCCGCTGCAACGCGGCACCCGCGCGGACCGTGTCCGCGGCCTGACGGCGGCCCTCGCGAGATCCCCTCTCCCATCCGGGAGAGGGAAGAGCGCACACCGCATCAGAACCCCGTCTCGATGCGCCCGTAGACGCTCTCCGTGAAGGTGAAGAGCTGCGCGCCCATGAAGGGGGCGGTGAGGAGGATCATCAGGAGGATGGCGACGATCTTCGGGATGAAGGTGAGCGTCATCTCCTGGATCTGGGTCAGCGCCTGGCCGAGCGCGATGACGATGCCGACCCCCATCGCCACGGCCACCGCCGGGCCGGAGGCGACGATGACGGTCCAGATCGCGGCCTGGACGAGGTCGAGCGCGTCCACCGCGTTCATCAGCCGAGCCTCACGCCGGGGCCGACGAGCAGCGTCTCGCCCCCCGAGAGCGTGGCGAGCGGGCCCTGGTCGGTCAGGCGCACGCCGGTGATCTCGCCCGAGATCGCGCCGTCCGCGGAGGTCGCCGTGCGGCCGATCAGGTCGCTCGCCTGGGCGAGGGAGGTGGCGGAGAGCAGGCCGTCGAGCTTCTTGTTGGTCATGATCGCCTGCTCGACCATGGAGAAGGTGGCGAGCTGTGCGACCTGCTCCGACGGGTCCATGGGGTTCAGGGGGTCCTGGTTCTTCATCTGCGCGATGAGCAGGCGCAGGAAGCTGTCGTAGTCCATGCTGCCCGCGCCGCCGGCGCCCGCGGCGCGGCCGGGGCTGTCGGGGGGGGCGCCGGGCTGCGCGGCGGTGGCGGAGGCGACGTCCATCTCTCTGGCTCCGATCGGGTGGGAGGTCAGGCGGCGCTGCGGCGCGCCGCAGGCAGGGCGAGGATCGCGTCCTCGGCGGGGAAGAGCGCGCGCAGGGTCTTCATGGCGTCGAGCCGGCGGCCCGCCGCCATCTGGTCGCGGACGGTGACGAGGCCCTGGAGGATCTCGGGGCTCGCGAAGGTGCGCAGCGCGGCGGCGAGCCAGCGCTCGAACAGCGCCTGCGCCTCGCCGGCGGCCTTGGGGTCGATGAAGGTCGTCTGCACCGCGAAGTAGAGCTGGCGCAGCGGCGTCGTGGTCTCGTCGGGCTGGAGCACGTGGCTCTCGAGCAGGAAGGTGGCGTCGTTGAGGATCTCGAGCGTGGTCTTGCGCTCGGCGCGCACGACGGCCCCGTTGATCCACACGCGCTCGCCGGCACGCAGGGACAGGCGCATGGTGCGGCTCATCGCAGGCCCTCCGCGATCGTCTGGTTGACCTCGATGATGGCGGAGAAGTCCTCCGTCTGGCCCATGCGGATCGCCTCCGCCTCGCGCATGACCCACAGGCCGATGGAGATCAGGTCGGCGCGCAGCTTCTGCGGCAGGTCGTTCTCGGCGCTGGCGAGGTCCTCGATCAGGATCGCCCAGAGCTGGCGCGTGAAGTGCAGCGCCTCGACGGTCTCGCGCGAGGCGGCGCCCGCCGCCTGCGCCCGGCGCAGCAGGCCGATCGCCTGCTCCACCGCCTCGCGCTCGCGGGCGCGCGTATCCGAGAACGTGTCCTCGACGATCTCTGCGTAGGAGAACTGGTACATCGTCGCCTCTTTCGGTTGGGCGTCAGAGGTAGTTGAGCAGGCTCATCTCGCGGATGCGCGCGGTGAGCGCGTAGGAGACCTCGACCTGGGACATCAGCGCGTTGACGCGGGTGGCGGCCTCGTAGGGGTCGACGTTCTCGAGGCCGGTGACCTGCCTCGTGAGGATGTCGCGCTGGATGCCCATGCGCTCGGTGGCGTCCGCGACGCGGTTCTGGGCGACGCCCAGGCGCGCCTGCACGGTGGTGACGTCCTGCATCGCCCCGCCGACTAGGCCGATGGAGCGCTCGACCAGCTCGCGGTAGGCGGGCTGGGCGAGCCCGTCGCCGCCGAGACCGACGAGCATCGTGTAGGCCATGGCGAGATCGCGGAAGGGCTGCTCGTTGGCGTTGGCCGAGGTGGCGATCACCTCGTTGCCGGAGATGCGGCTCGACAGGTTCTCGTCGGACGCGCTCGACCAGATCGTGCCCCATTGCGGGTCGGCGAAGAGCGGGGCGAGCTGCGTGTCGACGAAGGTCGCCATCTGCGCCTGCGTGATTCCGGCCACGCCCGGGTCGTCCTGGTCGAAGCCGAAGAAGCCGAGGAAGGCGGCATCCACCGCGACCTTCGCGGGGGAGGCCGGCGGGCCGGCGTAGTCCACGAGCGGCGGCGTGTCGGTGTCGATGCCGGCGAAGAGGTACTGCCCGTTGAGGTTCGCGTTGAGCGTACCCACGAGGCCCTTGAGGTTCAGCTCCGCCTGCGGCGCCACCACCTCGGCGGCCTGGGCGTTCTCGCGCACCGCGATCAGCACGCCGAGGAAGTCCTCCGCCGTGCCCTGCACGTTGGAGAGCGCCGCCTGCATCGTGTCGAGCCGCGCCGAGACGAGACCGTTCGTGTCGAGGATGGTCTCGATGCGGGCGAGCTCCTGGCGCAGCTCGACCGATTGCCCGGTGCGCGCGCCGAGCGTCAGCCCGACGTCGGCGTGGCGGCCCGACGAGAGCTCGTGCGAGGCGCGGGCGAGCTCGGACTGGCTCTTGACCAGCGAGAGCCGGGTGGCGTTGGAGACGCCGAGCGTGGAGACGAAGGAGGTCTTCATCGGATCTTACCTCACGGCTTGCAGGAGCGAGGCGAGCATGGCGTCGACGGCGGAGATGATCCGGGCCGATGCGCCGTAGCTGCGCTCGAGCTCGAGCATCAGGGCGAGCTCTTCGTCGAGGTTGACGCCGGTCTCGTTGGAGAGGCTCTCCTGGGTGCGCTCCAGGAAGGTGGTCTGGTAGGTCGCCTCGGCGTCGGCCTGCTTGCGCGCGGCCTCGAGCCAGCCGACCGAGCCCGCCGCGAATCGCGCGAGCGTGGTGTCCGGGTTGACGCCCGCCGTCGCGTCGAAGGGCTGCTGCGCGTCGAGCGCGCCGAGCAAGCCTTGGAGCCGGCCGGAGTACGACGCGGCGTCGGCGGGGTTGTAGTCGTAGGCCGCGCCGTTGATGCCGCCGTCGCGGATCGCGGTCAGGTCGCCGCCCTGCGCCGGGTCGACGCCGGGGTTGACGCGGATGCGCGCGGAGAGGTTGTCCATCGCCGTCGTGCCCGGTGGCAGCGCGGGGCCGCCGTCCCAGGTGAACAGGCCCGCGAGGGGCGCGAGCACCGCCGGCGTGTTGAGCTGGTCGGTCTCGGCGGTGGCGAGAATGAGGCCGCGGGCGATCTCGTCGAGCTGCTTCTGGTAGACGCCGCTCGTCTCGTCGCGCAGGGTCGCGTGGCCGAAGAGCGCGCCGGACTTGATCGCCATCGTGGCGTTCGGCCCGGTGATCGGCACGCCGTCGGCGAAGACCGCCTGCCCGTCGATCCCGGCATCGTAGGCGAACGTGCGCGCGAAGGTGACGGGCCGCGCCGTCTTCTCGAACAGGGTGACGCCGGAGTCGGTGTAGATCACCATGTCGTTGTCGCCGCGCGTGATCGTGGTCACGCCGATCTCCTGCGACAGCTCGGTGAGGATCTTCGCGCGCGTGTCGAGGTGATCGGTGACGTCGGTGCCCGCCGCGGTGCCGGCGACGACGGCGCGGTTGACGGTCTCGAAGCGCGCGAGCAGGTCGTTGATCGTCGCGACCGACGTCGCCATCTCGCCGTCGGCCGTGGCACGGGCCGCCTGGACGGTCTGCGTCGCCTGGTTGAGCCGCTCGGCGAGGTCCTGCGCGCGACCGAGCACGGCGCCGGCGAGGATCGGATCGCTCGGCCCGTCGGCGTGCATCTGCAGCGCGTTCTGGAAGGCGCCGAGCGCGCCGGCGACCGAGTAGTCGTCCTGCGGATCGCCGATCGTCTGCGCGAGGCGCTCGAGCCCGTCGAGATGGGCCGTGCGCGCCGCCGCGTCCGAGCGGGCCTCGAGCATGCGGGCGTAGAGCGCCTGGTCCTGCGCGCGGCCGATCGAGGCGACATACGTCGAGCCGAGGCCGGTCGTCGCGACGTTGGCGGTCTTGCGCGAATAGAACGGATCGTTCGCCCCGGTGATGTTGCGCGCGGTGATCGCCGTCTGCTGCGAGGTGACGGAGAGCGCGGTCTGGGCGGAGTTGAGCGCGAGCGAGAGGGACATCGGGGGGCCTCGGTGCGAGAGGACGCCGTGGGCGACGACGGCGCCGGCGCGGTCAGCGCTTCAGGTTGACGAGCACGTCGAGCAGCTCGGAGCCGGTCTGGAAGACCTTGGAGTTGGCGGTGTAGCTGCGCTGGCTCTCGATCATCGAGGTCAGCTCCGCGGCGAGGTCGACGTTGGACTGCTCGAGCGCGCCCGAGACGATGCCGCCGAGCCCGCCCTGCCCCGCCGCGCCGAGCTTCACATCGCCCGACTCGAGGCCGAGGGAGTAGACGTTGCCGGCCTGCGGGATCAGGTTGTCCGGGCTCGTCACGTCCGCGAGCGGCAATTGCCAGGTGGCCCGACGCTCGCCGTTCTCGAAGACGGCGTAGACGATGCCGTCGTCGGAGATCTCGACGTCGCGGATGGCCGAGGGCGCGTTGCCGTTCACCGAGGCCCGCATCACCGTGTAGTCGGCGCCGACCTGCGTCATCTGCGACAGGTCGAGCGCCAGCGGCTGGCCGCCGGGGATCGCGATGTTCAGCGCCGGCGCGCCGGTCACCCGGCCGTCGGCGGGGTCGAAGGTCAGCGCGACCGTGTCGAGCGGGCCGGCGCCGTAGGGGAAGCCCCCGCCGGCGGGCGCGTCGGCGCGGTTGAACACCGTGGCTTCCCACGTGTTCGGGCCGGTCTTGGCGAAGTAGACGTCGAGCACCACCGCGTTCCCGAGGTTGTCGTAGGCGACGAGCGAGGAGGTCGACTCGTAGGCGGCGGTCGCGGCGTTGCCCGAGGGCAGTGTCGCCGGGGCGGCGATGGCGTCGGCGTTGGAATCGAGGTTCGCCGCGAAGGTGCCCGCCGTGGAGGCGGTCGCCTCGAGCGCCGTCTGGCCGATGTTCACAGCCTGGAGCCCCTGGAGGTCGTTGACCACGATCGCTGGCGTCGCGCCGTCGATGCGCTGGCCCATCAGCTTGAACCCCGCCGCATTGACGAGCTCGCCCTCGCCGTTGGGCACGAAGGAGCCGGCGCGGGTCAGGTAGGGCGTGCCGTTGCCGTCGGAGACGACGAAGAAGCCGCGGCCGTTGATCGCGAGGTCGGTGGAGGAGGTCGTGAAGACCTGCGCCCCCTGCTGGCTGATCGCGTAGCGCACGGTGGGCGTGACGCCGCCGGACGTGTACTGGCCCGACGAGTTGCCGAGGATCAGCGAGGAGAACTCGGTCTGCGCCCGCTTGTAGCCGTTGGTGTTCGCGTTGGCGATGTTGTCGGCGACGGTCGCGAGCTTCGACGACTGCGCCGCCATGCCCGACACGCCCGTGCGCATCACTCCGTAGAGGCTCATGTCCGCGTCTCCGTGAGGCAAGATGAGGATCCTTGCCCAGGATGAGACGCTTTCGAGCTTGCGCGTGGCTGGCGGTGGAGGCGGACGGGCCGCGGCGGCCGTCAGGCCTCGTCGCGCAGGAGCCGGCGGATCACCTTGCCGGTCGTGGTGAGCGGGAGGCTGTCGCGGAAGACGATCTCGCGCGGGTACTCGTGTGCCGACAGCCGGGTGCGCACGAAGGCGCGGATGTCCTCGACGAGCGCGTCCGACGGCGCAACGCCCTCGCGCGGCACGACGAAGGCCTTGACGATCTGCGTGCGCACCGGGTCCGGCTTGCCGACGACCGCGGCGAGGGAGACCGCGGGGTGGCGCAGCAGGCAATCCTCGATCTCGGCGGGACCGATGCGGTAGCCCGCCGAGGTGATGAGATCGTCGTCGCGCCCGACGAAGCGCACGTAGCCGTCCGCGTCGGCGACACCCTGGTCGCCGGTCGTCATCCAGTCCCCGACGAACTTCGCGCGGGTCGCCTCCTCGCGCTTCCAGTAGCCGAGGAACATCACCGGGTCGGGGCGGCGGACCGCGATCTGCCCGGGCTCCTCCGGGTCGCAGACCGTGCCGTCCTCGCGGATGACGGCGACGACGTGCCCGGGCACCGCCTTGCCGATGGCGCCGGCGCGGGCGACCCCGATGGCGGCGCAGGACGAGAGCACGAGGTTGCACTCGGTCTGGCCGAAGAACTCGTTGATCGTCAGCCCCAGCGCCTCGCGGCCCCAGGCGAAGGTCTCGGCGCCCAGCGCCTCGCCGCCCGAGCCGACGGTGCGCAGCGCGAGGCCCGCGGGAGGCTTTCCGGCGGCGCGCAGCATGCGCAGAGCGGTCGGCGGAATGAAGGCGTTGGCGACCTCCTGCTCGACCAGGAGCCGCCATGCCGCGTCGGGCTCGAACTTCTCGAACTTGCGCGCGACGACCGGCACGCCGAAGTGCAGGCCCGGCAGCAGCACGTTGAGGAGACCGCCCGCCCAGGCCCAGTCCGCCGGGGTCCAAAGGCGATCCCGCTTCCGCGGCAGGAATTCGTGGTGCATCTGCACGCCCGGCAGATGGCCGAGCAGCACCCGGTGCGCATGCAGCGCGCCCTTGGGCTGGCCCGTCGTGCCGGACGTGTAGATCATCATCGCCGGATCGTCGGCGGCGGTGTCGCGCGCCGCGAAGTCCGGGCTCGCGGCCTCGAGCGCGGCGTGGAAGGAGGCCGCCTCCCGGCCCGGGCCGGAGACGGAGCCATCGACGCACAGCACGCAGGCGAGGTCCGGCAGGTCGAGCCCCGCGATCTTGTCGATCCCGGCGCCCGTCGCGATCAGGCCCTTGGCACCGGCATCCGCCAGGCGGTAGCCGAGCGCGTCGACGCCGAACAGGAGCGCGAGCGGCAGCGCGACCGCGCCGATCTTGTAGAGCGCGATGTGGGCGACGGCGACGGCAGCGGATTGCGGCAGCAGGATCGCGACGCGGTCGCCGGGCCCGATGCCGCGGGCGACGAGCGCATTGGCGAGGCGGTTCGAGGCCTCACGCAGGCGCCCGTAGGTCCACGGCGCGACGCCGCCCGCGCCGTCCACCTCGATGATCGCGACGCGCTCCGGCGCGACGGCGGCCCAGCGGTCGCACACGTCGATGCCGATGTTGTAGCGCTGCGGCACGTCCCAGCGGAACGCACGCATCAGGCTGTCGTAGTCGCGGGCCTCGTCGAGCATCGGCCTCGGGTCTCCTCGTGGGGAGGCGAGGTTTAGCGCGTCGCGCGCACGCGGCAAAGCCTCCCCTCGCCGACGACGCGCGATCGGGAGTTCCCCTCTTCCTCGTGGAGAAGGACGAGGCGCGGCGTCGATGCCGGCGGGCATCGCCGGAGCCCGGCGTCCGCGTCGGTCGCAGTTCTGCACGCCCCACACCCCCGGCCCCTCTCCACGAGGGAGAGGGGAGACCCGCGGCGGC
>NZ_JBQTCJ010000057.1:0-31161 GCF_052380005.1 Salinarimonas sp. NSM | reverse complement strand
CCCCCCCCCCCCCCCCCCCCCCCCCCCCCCCCCCCCCCCCCCCCCCCCCCCCCGCCGGGGGGGGGGGGGGGGGCGGCCCCCCCCCCCCCCCGGCGCCGCGGCGACGCCTCACCAACCGATCCGTCCCTCGCACGTCTCCCGCTCCCATGCGTTCTACGCCGCCTCAATGGCATCCTCAGCGCTGGCGATGCCGCGCTGCAGATCGCCGATTTTCACCCCGCTGGATATCAGCAAGCCGTCGACGTTGCCTCGCTCGGTCAGCGTGCTGTCGCGCTCGCGCCAGCACCACCATCCCGAAATCCGCGTGACCCGCACGCCCGAGGCGCTATGCTCCGCGCGGAGCGACTCGGGGGGCACAGGATGAACCGGACGATCCTCATCACCGGCGTGGGACGCGGCATCGGGCGGGGGCTCGCCGAGGCCTACCTGCGCGCCGGCGCCAAGGTGATCGGCACGATGCGCGACGCGACCCGCGCGCCCGCCACCTTCGCCGACGCGCTCGGCTCCGGCCGGCTCGTCCTGCTCGAGGCGGACGTGCGCGACGCCGACAGCCTCGCGGCCGCCGCAGCGGCGCTGCGCGCCGAGCCCGTCGACGTGCTGATCGCCTGCGCCGGGATCATGGGGGAGCGCACGGCGGACACGATCCGCTCGGATCCGAGCGCCTATGCGGAGGTGTTCGACGTCAACGTGCTCGGCGTGCTGCGCACGGTCCAGGCCTTCCACCCGGCGCTCGCCCGCGCGGCACAGGTGCGCGGCGAGGCGAAGGTGCTGGTGATCTCGAGCCAGATGGGCGCTGGCACCAACCCGAAGTCGAATTCCATGCCCTACCGCGTGTCCAAGGCCGCCGCGAACACGATCGCCCGCGGCCTCGCGACCGACCTCGCCCCCGAACACATCCACGTCGCCGCCTGCCATCCGGGCTGGGTCAAGACCGACATGGGCGGTTCGGGCGCGGACATCGGGGTCGAGGAGAGCGTCGCGGGCCTGATGCGGCTCGTCGACGGCCTCGATGCGAGCTCGGCCGGCGGCTTCTGGAACTACGACGGCGCACGCCTGGCGTTCTGAGACCGCCCGCCGATCGCCTCAGGCCGCGGCGGGGGCGAGCGCCCCGCCGCGACGGCGCCGCGCCACGAGCAGCGCCACCATCGGCGGGGTGAAGTAGAACGAGACCACCGTCGACAGCAGCACGCCGCCGGCGATCGCCACGGCGAAAGGCGGCCAGAAGCCGCCGCCGGCGAGGATCAGCGGAAGGAAGCCGCCCACCGTCGTGATCGTCGTCGAGACGATGTGGCGCGCCGAGCGCACCACCACCGCCCGCATGGCGTCGAGATCCCCGGCCATCGCAGCCTCGTCCTCCTGGATCGCCGTGATGACGATGATCGCCGCGTTGATCGACACGCCGATCGAGCCGATCGCCCCGATCAGCGCCTGCACGCCGAAGGGCATGTCGAGCACCGCGAGCGCGAGCACCGAGAGGCCGAAGGAGAGCACGCAGACCAATCCGGCGATCAGCGCCAGCCTGTACGACACGAAGGTGAGCACGATCGTCACCACGGTGAGCGTGACGACGAGGCCGAGCGTCGAGACGAGGTTGCGCACCGTCTCGGCGCGGGCGTCGCTGTCGCCGCCGAACTCCAGCCGGTAACCCTCCGGCAGGACGAGCGCACCGGCATCGAGCCGCACCTGCAGGACCGAGAGCGCCTCCTCGGGAAGCACGCCGTGGGCGAGATAGCCCTGCACGACGTTGATGCGCTCGCCGCTGCGCCGCACGATCGGGCTCTCGGAGGGCACCATCGCCCAGGTGCCGAGCGCGGAGAGCGGCACGCCGGGATGCGCCGCGCCGGCCGCGGGCCCGCCCGGCAGGACGTCGAGTGCGCGCACCGCCGCGAGATCGCCCCGGGTTCCCTCGCCCACCCGCACGCGCACCGGCAGGTCCTCGGTCTCCTCCAGCAACGAGCCGCCGGTCGCGCCCTCGAGGGTCGCCTGGAGTTGGCCCGCCACCGCGCCGAGATCGAGGCCGACGAGGCGCACGGCGTCCTCGTCGAGGCGGAAGACGAGCTTGGGGGCGCCGCCCTCCAGTGTCGCACGGGTGTGGATCACGCTCGGGATGTCCGCCATCAGCGCGCGCGCCTGCGCCCCGATGCCGCGCAGCGTCTCGAGGTCGGGCCCGACGAGGCGCATCTCCAGGGGGGCCGACACGGGCGGGCCCTGCACGAGCCCGCGCACCAGGATCTGCGCCTGGGGCAGCGCCGCGTCGAGCTGCGCCTGAAGGCGCGGCACGAGCGCGTCCGTCGCCTCCGGGCTCGTCGTGAAGACGAGCGCCTCGGCGAAGTGGGGCGTCGCGTCACGGTTGGCCTGCATGTTGTAGTAGAAGGCCGGCGCACTCTCGCCGATCACCCAATGCGTCGACACCACATCCGGCGCCTGCGCCATCAGCGCGTCCGCCGCGCGGGCGACGCGCGCCGTCTCGCCGATGGCCGTGCCCGCCGGCAGCAGGACCTGGACGTAGAGCTGGTCGCGCTCGACGCCGGGGAAGAACTGCGCCGTCAACGTCGGGAAGGACAGGAACCCGGCGATCGGCAGGGCCAGCGATACCGCGATCGCCGCGAGCCGATGGCGCAGCGCGAGCGCGATCGAGCGCTCGAAGAGCCGGCCGAGCCCGGGGATCGTCATTCCGTTCGCGAGCAGGCCCCCGCCCCCGGAGCGTCGTCCGGCGAGGAGCCGCCCCGCGAAGGCGGGCGTGATCGTCAGCGCGATCGCGAGCGAGGCGAACAGCATGATGATGACCGCGAGCGCGATCGAGCCGACGAAGTCCCCCGCCGGCCCCGGCAGCAGCGCCATCGGCAGGAACGCGAGCACCGTCGTCACCGTCGATGCGGCGAGGGGCGCCGCGAGCCGCCGCACGGAGGCGGAGACGGCCGCCACGGGGCCGGCGCCTTCCACTATGCGACGCCGCACCTCGTCCGTCATCACGATGGCGGCGTCGACGAGCAGGCCGAGCGCCACGATGAGCCCCGCCACCGACATCTGCTGGATCGTGATCCCGGTGCGCTGCATGACCGTGAGCGAGACGAGGGCGGCGAGCGGGATCACCGCCGCCACGATCAGCGCCGCGCGCCAGCCGAGCGTCACCAGGAGCACGACGACGACGAGCCCGACGCCGAGGGCGAGGTTCGCGCCGAGCTCGCCGAGCCGAGCCGCGGTGTATTCCGCCTGGTCGAACACGAGCCGCAGCTCGAGCCCCGCCGGCATCTCCGCTCGGAAGGCATCGAGCGACGCGCGGACGGCGGCGGACCAGACGTCGACCTGCCGATCGGCCTCCATCCGTGCGGCGACGAGCACGCCGGCATCTCGATGCGAGAGGGCGAGCGTCGCCGGCGGCGTGCGCTCGGTGCGTTCCACACGCCCGATATCGCCGACGCGCACGCTCGCGCCCTCGGCGCCGAGCCGGACCGGGATCTCGCGCACGCGGCCGATGTCCTCGATGGCCCCCGAGACCTCGATGAGGAGGTCGCCCTTCGCGCCGCGCACCTGCCCCGCGGCAACCTTGGCGTCGGCCGCGGCGATCGCGCGGGAGACGTCGGCGGCCGTGAGGCCGAGCGCCGTGAGTCGGGCCGGGTCGAGCGTGACGACGACCTCCTCCTCCGGCGCGCCGTAGAGCTCGACGAGCCGCGTCTCGGGCACGCGCCGCAGCCGATCCTGCAGCTCCTCGGCGGTGCGCCGCAGGATCGCGGGGGGCGCCTCGACCCCTGCGCGCGGGACGATCGCAACGATCGCGGTGAAGGCCCCGGCGCGGTCGTTGTCGAAGACCGGGGCGGCGACGCCCGGCGGGAAGCGCCGCGCGGCGGCGTCGACGGCATCGCGCACCTCGGACCAGACCTGCTCCAGCCGATCCTCCGGCAGGAACTGCGAAAGCTCGATCGTCACCGACGAGACGCCGGCGGCGGAGGTCGATTCGACCAGATCGATCTCGGCGAGCGTGCGCAGCTCGGCCTCGATCGGCTCGGTCACGAGCGCCTCCACCCGGTCCGGCGCGGCGCCGGGGAAGGGCGTGACGATGGTGGCGAAGAGATTCGTGATGGTCGGGTCCTCCTGGCGGGCGATCGTCAGGAGGGAGGCCGCGCCGAGCGCCACCGCGGTGAGGATCGCGAGCCACAGGAGCCGGGGGCTGCGGTAGAACAGCGTGTCCATCTCACCGCTCCGCCTGCGCGAGCACGACCGCCTGGCCCGGCGTCACGCGATGCGCCCCGCCGGCGACGAGGGCGGCGCCCGACACGAGCGTGCCACGCACGAAGGCGCGCTCGTCGGCGACGTGGAGCACCTCCACCGTCTCGCGCACCACGCGGGCGGGCGCGTCGCCGATCGGCTCCACTGCGACGAGCACGCTCCAGGTCCCGCGCCGTCCCTCGCTGAGAGCCGCGACCGGGAGCCAGTAGCCGGGGGTCTCCACCCGGCGCGGCAGGTGCAGCGCGACCGTCGTCCCGAACGGGGCACCCGGCGGATCGTCGGGCACGAACAGCGCGGTGACGGTGCGCGTCGCCGGCGCGAGGTCCGGCCGCAGCGCGACGAGCCGCGCGGGAACGCTCCGCCCGTCGACCACGAGCTGCGCACGATCGCCCGGCGCGAGGCCCGCCGCCGCCGCCGGCGAGAGGCCGACGCGGGCGAGCGGCGCAGCCGTCTCCATCAGGGATACGACGGGCGTGCCCGCCGCCACCACGGCGCCCTCGTCGAGCGCGCGGGCGGCGATCGTGCCGGCGAAGGGCGCGCGCAGCACCGCCTTGTCGAGATCGACGTCGAGCCGGGCGATCGCGGCTGCGATCTCCGCCTCGCGAGCGGCCTCGACGGTGGCGGCGAGCCGCGCCTCGTCGAGGCGCTGGCTCGAGGCGTGGCCGGCATCGCCGAGCGCTTCCTGGCGCTCGAGCGTGCGCCGGGCGAGATCGCGTGCGGCGCGGATCTGCGCGCGCTGGGCCAGCAGCCGCGCGCGCTCGGCCTCGAGCGCGGCGACGTCGAGGCGCGCCACCGGGGCGCCGGCCGCGACCGCGTCCCCCTCCTCCACGATGACCGCGACGACGAGGCCCGGCCGCTCGAAGGCGAGATCCGCCGCGCGTGCCGGCTCCAGGCGCCCCAGGAAACGATCCTCGACCTCGTAGCCGTCCTCGCGCACGAGGCGCGTGACGGCGACCGGCAGCGGCGCCGGCTCGGCGCGGGCCGCCTCGGCACGGGCATCCGCCCGGTCCTGGAGGAGACCGACGCCTGCGAACACGCCCGCGCCGACGGCGGCGACGACGCCGATCTGGACGACGAGGGAAATCACGCGGCCGAGGCGGGTTGGCATGGCACACTCCCGATGGGAACGGAGCGAACGCTGATCGCGTAACGAGACGATACCGTATCGTCTCGCATAGCAATAGACGAGACCGATGGGTCTCGTCAACGCGCAACCTACGTGCTAGGGGGGAGCATGGATCACGCCATCGCGAGCACCGGCGCCGCGACGCGAAGCCTCGACCCGGCGAAGCGGCGCGCCATCCTCGAGGGCGCGCAGGAGGTCTTCCTGCGCGACGGCTTCTCGGCGACCAGCATGGACGAGGTCGCCCGGGCCGCCGGCGTCGGCAAGATGACCGTCTACCGGCATTTCGGCAGCAAGGACGCGCTGTTCCGCGACATGCTGCGCGAGGTCTGCGGCGGCACCCTCGTCGACGCCCCGACGCCGCCGGGCGCGACGCTGGAGGAAGAGCTGCGCTCCCTCGGGCACGCCTTCGTCGAGCTGATCACGCATCCGCGCCGGTTGGGGACCTACCGCATCGCGCTCTCGGAAGCGGAGCGCACGCCCGACGTCTCGAAGCTGTTCTACGAGGGCGCGGTGACGCCCGTCATCGCGCGTGTCGCGGACCGCATCGCCGCCCACGCGCCGGGGCTCTCGGCGCAGGACGTCCGGCTCCTCGCCGGGGGCTTCCTCCAGATCGTCCAGGGCTACGCCTTCATGCGGTTGATCATGGGCATGGACCGCGAGCCCGACATGGCGCTGTTCGAGCGGCAGATCACGCTCGCCTCGGAGATGATCGCAGCCCGTGCGGTGGGGTGATCGCTTCGAGAGATGGGGCCGTCGCGCCCGTCCCGTGCGGCGCTACCACCACAGCCCGGCCGTCTCCTGCTCGCTCTCGCGCACGGCCGGGCGCCTCGCCTCGTCGAGCGCGGCGTAGAGAGTGCGCGAGACCGCCTCGACGCCGGGGCTGGCGCGCTCGCGGGGGCGTGCGAGCAAGACCTCGACCTCGTCGTGGATGCGCCCCGGATCGGGGCGCATGACGATCACACGGTCGGCCAGCATCACCGCCTCCGCCACGTCGTGGGTGACGATCACGATCGTGAGCCCCGTCGCCTTCCACAGGGCGAGGAGATGCGCGTGCAGGTCGGCGCGGGTGAAGGCGTCGAGAGCCGAGAAGGGCTCGTCGAGGAGCAGCACCTCGGGCCCCGCGGCGAAGGCGCGCGCGATGGCGACGCGCTGCTGCTGGCCCCCGGAGAGATCCCGCGGCAGGCGCTCGGCGTGCTCCGAGAGGCCGACCCGCGCGAGCGCATCCGCCACCTTCGCCGCCCGCTCGGCGGCGGGCAGGCGGGAGAGCCCGAAGCCGACGTTGCGCGCGACGTCGAGCCAGGGCAGCAGCCGCGGCTCCTGGAAAACGACGCCGATCTTGGGATGGGGATCGCGCACCGCCTCGCCCTCGATGGCGATCGTGCCGGCGCTCGGCCGGTCGAGCCCCGCGAGGAGGCGCATGAGGGTGGTCTTGCCGCAGCCAGAGCCGCCCACGATCGCGACGATCTCGCCGCGGCGCACGTCGAGGTCGACGTCGGCGAGGGCACGCTTGCCGTCGGCATAGGTCTTCGAGAGGCGCTCGATGGCGAGCATGGCTGGTCTCCGGTTCTTGTCACAGGCGCTCGCGCGCGACGTCCTGCCAGGCGACGAGGGGGCGCGTCGCCGCGACGAGGACGAGGTCGCAAGCCTTGCCGAGCAGCGCGAAGGCGACGATCGCGGCGAGGATCTGGTCGGGCTTGCCCATCTGCTGGCCGTCGACGAGGAGGTAGCCGAGCCCCTCCGATGCGCCCATGAACTCGGCGGCGACCACGAACATGAAGCCGAGCCCGAGACCCGAGCGCAGGGCCGTGATCGTCTCCGGCAGCACGGCGGGCACCAGGATGCGGCGCGCGGTCTCGACCCGCGAGAGCCGGAACACGCGCGAGACCTCCAGCAGCTTGCGGTCGATCGAGCGGATCGCGTCGCACACCCCGAGATAGACGGGGAAGAAGACGCCCACCGCGATCAGCGCCACCTTCGACGCCTCGAAGATGCCCAGCCACAGGATGAACAGCGGCACCCAGGCGATGGAGGGGATGGCCCGCAGGGCCTGGAGCGTCGGGTCGAGCGTCTCGCGGGCGAGCCGGCTCGCGCCGCACAGGGCGCCGAGCACGAGCCCCGCGCCGGCGCCGAGCCCGAAGCCGACGAGCACGCGCCAGAGCGTCGTCGCGACATGAAGCACGAGTTCGCCGCGCGCCTGGAGATCGGCGAAGGTGGCGATCACCCGCGACGGCGGCGGCAGCAGCCGCCCCTGCGCGAGCCCCGCGGCGACGACGGCCTCCCAGCCGAGCGCCGCCGCGAGCGGCAGGGCGAGGCCGAGCGCGAGGGAGCGCCCGAGCCCGCCACCGGCACCCGGCCGCGGCAGGCGCCAACCGATCCGCGGAGCGGACCGCCCGGGCGGGCGCGCCGCGAGGCTCCCCTCCCCTGCGCTCATCGTGCGGCCACCGTGAAGCTGCTGTCGATCAGAGCGTCGAGCGTGGCGTCGATGTCCGAGCCCGCGGGCAGCACGCCGGCCTCGACGAGCGCGACGCCCGCCGCGCGGATCGTCTCCCGCTCGCTCGTGCCGAGGACCGGGTTCGTGATGTCGGTGCGCTCGAGCTGGCGCGCGACGATCTCCGGCGGCAGCCGGGTGACGTCGCCGAGCACGGCGGCGAGCGCGGCCGGGTCGGCGAGCGCCTCCGTGCGGGCGCGCTCGTAGGCGGCGAGCACGGTCTCGACGATCCGCGGGTGCGCCTGTGCGAAGCTTTCTCGCACGTTCAGGGTGCCGAACGTGTTCGCGCCCGGGTCGCGGTGGAAGAGCTTCGCGCCGCTCTCCAGCTCGGCGGCGGCCATCATCGGGTCGAGGCCGGCCCAGGCGTCGACGTCGCCGCGCTCGAGCGCGAGACGCCCGTCGGGATGCTGCAGGAGGACGAGGCGCACGTCGCGCTCGGTCAGGCCGGCGCCGGCGAGCGCGCGCACCAGGAAGATGTGCGGGTCCGTCCCGCGGGTCACCGCGACGCGACGCCCGGCGAGGTCGGCCACCGTCTCGATGCCGGTGTCCGGCCGCGTGACGAGCGCGGTCCATTCCGGGCGCGAGTAGAGGTAGATCGTGCGGATCGGGTTGCCGTTCAGCCGCCCCACCAGCGCCGCCGCGCCCGCGGTCGAGCCGAAGTCGATCGCCTCGGCGTTGAGGAACTCGAGCGCCTTGTTGGAGCCCAGCGTCTGCACCCAGCGCACGTCGATCCCGTCGGCGGCGAGCGCCTCCTCCAGCCAGCCGCGCTCGCGCAGGAGCAGGCTGACCGGGTTGTAGGTGGCGTAATCCACGGTGATCCGGCCGGGCGCGTCCTGCGCGACGGACCGGTTCGTCAGCACGAACGGGGCGGCGATGCCCGCGCCGAGGGCGGCGAGCAGGGTGCGGCGATTGAGCGTCATCGGGCGGTCCTCGGATGGGATCGGGTCGGCGGGAACCCCGAGGATCGGGGCGGGCGCGAACCGGCCCGGCGCGGGATGGCGGGCGGCTCTGTCGTTCGGTATAACGAACGATCCGGTCGATCGTCAATAGCCGAGTTGTGAATTATCTTATTTTACGTTCTCAAACGTGTTAATGGCTTCACCCCTGCGCCGCCATCCGCCGCCGCAGCCGTGCCTGCTTGTCGGACACCGCGAGCGCGTCACGCAGGGTGCGCACGCCGTCGGCCTCCAGCAGCGGGATGAGGCCGAGCAGCACCTGCGCGGTGGCCCTGGCATCGCCCAGCGCCGTGTGGCGCGCCTCCGGCGGGATCACGACGCCGAAGCGCTCGGCGAGCGCGTCGAGGGTCAGGCTCTCCTGCGTGCCGAACAGGTGCGCGCCGAGCAGCACCGTGTCGAGGACCGGTCCCGCGAAGGATATGCCCGGCGCCCCCTCCCCGCGCTCGAGGAATGCGAGGTCGAAGGCCGCGTTGTGGGCGACGAGCACCGCCTCGTCGACGAAGGCGCGAAACCGCGCGAGCACCACGCTCGCCGGCTCGGCGCCCGCGACCATCGCGTCGGTGATGCCATGCACCCGGCTCGACGCCGCCGGGATCGGCCGGCCGGGATCGACGAGGACGTCGAACAGCTCCCCCGTCATCAGCCGGTTGTTGACGATGCGCACGCCGGCGACGGAGCACAGCGCGTCCCGCGCCGGATCGAGCCCGGTCGTCTCGGTGTCGAGGACGACGAAGGTGAGCGCGCGCAGCGGGCGGTCGTCGAGGGGGGTCGGCGCGAGGCTCCCCAGGAGCCCGAAGTCGTAGAACTCCGGCCGCTCCGGCACGGGCACCGGCGCCTTGGCGATGGGCAGATCCTCCTCCCGAGCGGCGGCCAGCGGCAGCTCGAGGCGGGCGCGCCCCGGGGCGGCGGGATCGGGCACGCACCAGAGATCCGTGCGGTGGCGCGCGAGCACGTCGTGCCCGGTCACGGCCCCCGCTCCGTCCTCCAGCCGCTCGGAAAGCCAGACCTCGACGGTGGACGGCGGCGGCGCCTCGCCCGCCCACGAGGCGAGGAGGCGCACGCGCCCGGTCTCGGCGACGGCCGAGAGCTGGAACGCCTCGGTGCCGGCATGCACCGCGATGCGGTTGAGGAGATGCTCGACGAGCGCGGTGATCGAGGCCGAGTCGCAGCGCAGCCAGGCGGGCTCGCCTCGGGTCTCGAAGACGAGGTCGCGCCCCTCGGAGCGGCGCGCGCGCACGAGCTGGAACAGCGTCGGCGAGTGGGTCGTCGCCATCGGCCAGGCGCCGGAGACGAGGTCGGAGGCGGCCTCCTCCAGCCGGTCGAGCCGGTCGCCGAGCTCGGCGGGCTCGCGTTGGAGCAGGTCGCGGGCGAAGGCGACGTCCTCCGCGCTCGGCCCCGCCCCCGGGGTCGTCCCGCGCGCGAGCAGCTCGCCGGCGAGGGCGAGGGCGGCGACGCGCTCGCGCATGTCGCGGATGCCGTCCTGGAGCAGGCGGTCGCGCCAGACGCCGGCGGCGAGCGCGTTCGTGACGTCCTCGAAGGAGAGCACGTAGCCGGTGGGCCGCGCCCCGTCCGGATCGAGCATCAGCGACATGCGCCCGACGATGCGGGCGTTCTCCCTGGCGGTCGCGCCGACGAGGGTCGTGGTGAGCCCGTCGCGGTGTATCTGGTGGCGGCCGGTGCGGAAGCGGTCCTCGAGCCGCTCCAGCGTGTGCGCCAGGACGCGGCCCGAGAGCACCTCGGTGAGCGGGCGGTCGAGGCCGATCTCGCCGCAGGCGCCGAGGATCTCCTGGGCACGGCGGTTGTAGAGCGTCACCTTGTGGGCGAGCGTGCAGAGGACGACGCCCTGGCGCAGGTCGCGCAGGACGATCTCGAGGTTGCGCGTCTGCCGATCGGCCCGAGCGGTCGCCGCGGAGACCGCCGCATCCACCTCGAGCCGCGCCTCGTCGAGCGCCTGGCGAAACTCCGCGACCGCGGGAGCGAGGACGCCGAGATAGCGGCCCTGCTGCAGCGACGGCGGCTGACGGGCGGCGCGGGCGTGGACCGCGGCGCGCACGTCCGCCGCGATGGCGACGAGAGGCCGCGCGACGTGCTCGTCGAACTTGAGCCAGACCCAGGCCGTCAGCCCGATCGTCACCCCGACCGCGACGAGCCCGGCGAGCACCAGCGGCGCCGCGCTCGCGGGCTCGAGGGCGCGGCCCACGTAGACCAGCGCCCCGACGATCCCCGCCCCCGCCCCGAGCGCGATGAGGGCGAAGAACAGGAAGATGCGCACACGCAGGGACCAGCGGGCGGGGTTCATGGCACGGCCTCGGCGCCCGACAGAGCGGCCATCAGGTCGGCGAAGCCGAAGGGCTTCGTCAGCATGGCGTCGGCGCCGAGCGCATGCGCCTTCTCCCGGTCGACCGGCCGACCGCGCGGGCTCGTCAGCACGATGCGGATGCCGGCGAGCGCCGGGTCGGTGCGGATCGCCCGGCAGAGGTCCCAGCCGTCGCGGCCGATCAGCATGGCGTCGAGGACGGCGCAGTCCGGCGGCGCGCGGCGCAGGGCCGCGAGCGCCGCCTCGCCGTCACCCGCCGTGTCGACCTCGTACCCCGCCGCGGCGAGGAGGCGCGCCAGAGCTGCACGCATCGGCTCCTCGTCCTCGGCGACGAGAACGTGTCTCGCCACCACCGCTCCTCCTCGCGCCCTCCCCGGGCGACCGTCACGGGCGGCGCGGTCGAGCCCACGCTCGCCCCGAAAGGACCCGTCCTCGCGCCTCAGGCGCTCGGCGTGCCGCCGGGACCGCACACGACCGCGCGCAGCGGATCGCCGTCCGCGAGCTCCCGCCATTCCCCGCCGATCGGCTGGCCGCTCGCGTCGAAGCCGTCGAGATCGACGAGATCCGCCCTGCGCCCGCCCGCACAGTCGAACACCATTGCCGCGGTCGCCGTCGGCACGTAGCGCTGGAGCAGGTGGACCTCGGCGAGCCGGTAGCCGGTCTCGCCGGGCGCCGGCACGACGTTTCCGACCGCGACGAAGCGGTTCACCGGCGCGACGAGGTAGGTCCAGGGCTGAAGCGGGTGCGTCTGCTCGTAGGTCTGCGCGACCCTCACCGTGCTTGGCAGGGCTCCGGCGGTGCGCGAGAACCAGGAATAGTCGTTGTAGAGCGTGTAGGTCATCATCGCCGCACCCGCCATGAGCGGCAGGATCCAGCGGGGCGGCTTTCTGCCGAACACCCTGAAGGCGAGCATCACCACGCCCGCCACCGCGACCCCGAGCACCACCACCGCTATCAGGTTGAACCACATGGACCGATCGTTCCCGTCTGCGCCTCAAGCCGCCGATCGCCCGTGGGCGAGCGCGGCCTGGAGGCCTTTCACGACGCCGAAGGCGTCCTTGAGATGGTTGCGCTGGAGCGCCGAGAGGCTCGACGGCTTGAGGAAGTTGTCCGGTCGCGCGCCGGCGCGCACCTGCGCCGCCTGGTGCGCGAGCCGCGTCTCGCAGACGAGGTCGTAGGCGTCGATCAGATCCGCCGCGCCGCTCTCGGACAGGGTCCCCGCCCCGCGCGCGGCCAGCAGCCGCTCGCGGGTGTTCACCGCTGCGATGGCGCCGTCGAGCGCGTAGACGCGGGCGAGATCGACGATGGGTACGACGCCGGAGTGCTTCAGGTCCACCGCGTCCTTGTGCTCGCCGGAGCGGATCAGGGCGAAGCCGCGGAACAGGCCGAGGGGCGGCGTGTGCTTGAGCGAGTTGGCGATCATGTGGGCGCGGAAGATGCTGTTCTTGCGCGCGGCCGCAAGCGTCTCCGCCTGCAGCCCCTCGAACAGCCCCGCCTCCCCCGCGATCGGGCGCAGGTCGAACATGACCGAGGCGAGCATCTGCGCCATCGGGTCGGGCCTGGAGATCCAGCCGGCGAAGTAGGAGCGCCAGACGGCGAGCGGCTGTCGCCAGCGTGGGCTGGTCGCCATCATCTCGCCGGGGCAGTAGTAATAGCCGCAGGCGTCGAGGCCGTCGCAGACGATCCGCGCGAGCTCCGCGAAATACGCGCCGTCGCGGGTCTCGTCGTAGGCGTCGTCGAGGATGAGGCAATTGTCCTGGTCGGAGACGCCGGTCTGCTCGCGCCGCCCCTGGCTGCCGCAGGCGAGCCACAGCCAGGGCACCGGCGCGGGGCCGAGCCGCCCCTGCGCCAGCGCCAGCAGCCGGCGCGTCACCGCGTCGGCGACGCCGGTGATCGCGTGTCCCACCCTGTGGGGCGGCATCCCCGAGCCGACGAGCTGGACGAGCAGCTCCGGCAGCTTCGCGACCACGCCCGCGAGCGCCTGCACGTCCGCCGCCTTGGCGATGTCGGCGAGCATGTACATGGCCGAGATCGTCTGGCGGCGCACGAGGTTCGTGCGGGTGAGGATGCCCTCCGGCCGCCCCCCGCGCGCGATCGGCAGGTGCCCGAAGCCGCGCTCGGACATCAGGACCATGGCGTCGTAGACGAGCGCGTCGGGCGCGAGCGTCACGGGATCGGGCGTCATGACCTCGGCGACGGCGGTGTCCGCCGAGCGGCCCCGCGCGACGATGCGGCTCGTCAGGTCTCCCGTGGTCAGGAGCCCGACGAGGCGCCCCGCCTCGTCCCCGACGAGGACGCAGGAGATCGCCCGCTCCGCCATCAGCGCGGCCGCGTCGCGCACGGACGTCGCGGGGGAGACGCAGACCGGGCCCGCCGTCATCACGTCGGAGAGGGGGGCGGCGAGCCCGCTCTCGCCGGGCCCCTCCCGCGGCGCTGCGCGCCGCGCGGCCGTGCTCCTCAGGCGGTCGTAGAAGGCGTCGACGGCGGGATGGGCGGCGAGCAGCGCGAGGAAGGCGCTCGCGGGAACCGCGAGGGTGCGGGTCGGCGCGATGGCGACCGCGCGCACGCTGGACGGTTTCTCGCGCAGGATCGCGCGAGCGCCGACCGCCTCGCCGGGCGCGTAGCGCGTGACGCGCTCACCTTCCGCCGAGAAGGCGTCGACGGCACCCGACAGGAGGATCTCGACGCGTAGCACCGGCATGCCGTGGCGCAGGAGGACGGAGCCCTCGGGATGCGTGCGGATCTCGCCCGCGGCGGCGAAGCCGGCGAGCGCGTCCTCGGGCAGGAGATCGTAGGGATGGTGGCGAGCCAGGACGTCGCGGGCGGTCTCGTGCGGCGCGCTGTCGGCGGTCGAGGCGCTGGACGCGGGCTGCGTCATCGGTGGGCGTTCCTGGCGTGTCGTGTGCGCGACCGCGCAGCGCGGATGCGCGTGCGGAGCCCGCGTGCGGGCTCCGCGAGAGTGTCCGCGTCGCACCCGAAAGATCAACTCGGGTGCGACGCGTAGGGAGCGTGAGGCTCAGTGCGCCACGGCGCCGCCGGCACCGCGCGGGATGCGCACGCTCTCGACGAGATCCTGGATCTCCTTCGGGGGAGCGGCGGTCGCGCGCGAGACGCCGTAGGCGACCGCGAAGTTGAGGATCGCGCCGACGACGCCGAACGAGGCCGGGGCGATGCCGAACAGCCAGTTGTCGGGCGTGTTGGCGATCATGTTGGTGCCCGGGATGAAGAACCAGCCCAGGTACGTGAAGATGTAGAGGCAGGTCGACAGGATGCCCGTGAGCATGCCCGCGATCGCGCCCATGTTGTTGATGCGCTTGGAGAAGATGCCCATCATCAGCACGGGGAAGATCGACGACGCCGCCAGCCCGAAGGCGAGCGCCACGGTCTGCGCCGCGAAGCCCGGCGGGTTGAGGCCGAGCCACGTGGCGAGCACGATGGCGCCGGCCATGGAGATGCGCGCGGCCATGAGCTCGCCCTTCTCCGAAATGGTCGGCATCAGCGCGCTCTTGAGCACGTCGTGCGAGATCGCCGACGAGATCGCGAGCAGGAGACCCGCCGCCGTGGAGAGCGCGGCCGCGAGGCCGCCCGCCGCGACGAGCGCGATGACCCAGCCCGGGAGGTTGGCGATCTCCGGGTTGGCGAGCACGAGGATGTCCGGGTTGACGGTCAGCTCGTTGCCGGCCCAGCCCCACTCCTGCGCCTGAGCGGCGAAGGCGGCGTTGGCCTCGTTGTAGTACTGGATGCGGCCGTCGGCGTTCTTGTCCTCGAAGCGCAGGAGGCCGGTGGTCTCCCAGGTCTGGAACCAGTCCGGACGGTTCTCGTAGGCGAGGTTGCCCTCGGGCGAGCCGACCTCGCCGATCTGGATCGTGTCGACGATGTTGAGGCGCGCCATCGCGCCCACCGACGGGGCGGTGAAGTACAGGATCGCGATGAAGACGAGCGCCCAGCCCGCGGACCAGCGGGCGTCGGCGACCTTCGGCACGGTGAAGAAGCGGATGATGACGTGCGGCAGGCCTGCGGTGCCGATCATCAGCGCGAGCGTGAACAGCACCATGTTGAACATGGACGTGTTCAGCGTCGTGTACTGCGCGAAGCCGAGGCCGACGATCACCTCGTCCAGGCGCTGCAGCAGCGGCTGGCCGGACGCCGTGTGCTCGGAGAAGAGGCCGAGCGGAGGCACGGGGTTGCCGGTGAGGTTGAGCGAGATGAAGATCGCCGGGATCGTGTAGGCCGTGATCAGCACGACATACTGCGCCACCTGCGTGTAGGTGATGCCCTTCATGCCGCCGAGGACCGCATAGACGAACACCACCGCCGAGCCGATGTAGAGGCCCGTCGCCGTGTCGACCTGCAGGAACCGCGCGAAGGTCACGCCGACGCCGGTCATCTGGCCGATGACGTAGGTCACCGAAATGATGATCAGGCAGACGACGGCGACCAGGCGCGCGGCCTGCGAGTAGAAGCGGTCGCCGATGAACTCCGGCACCGTGTACTTGCCGAACTTGCGCAGGTAGGGCGCCAGCAGCATGGCCAGCAGCACGTAGCCGCCCGTCCAGCCCATGAGGAAGGACGAGTTGCCGTAGCCGGTGAAGGCGATGAGGCCCGCCATGGAGATGAACGAGGCTGCGGACATCCAGTCCGCGGCCGTCGCCATGCCGTTGGTGACCGGGTGGACGCCGCGGCCCGCGGCGTAGAACTCGCCCGTCGAGCCCGCGCGGGCCCAGATGGCGATGCCGACGTAGAGCGCGAAAGTCGCGCCGACGACGAGATAGATCAGGGTTTGCGTTTCCATGGTCGCCGCCTCACTCCTCGACGCCGAAATCGCGGTCGAGCTTGTTCATCCGCCACGCGTAGAAGAAGATCAGCGCCAGGAAGACGATGATCGATCCCTGCTGTGCGAACCAGAAGCCCAGGTCCGTTCCCCCGATGGAGATGCCGGACAGGAGCGGACGGAAGACGATCGAAAACCCGAACCCGACGACGGCCCAGATGATCAGGCAGTTGCGTACGAGGCTGAGATTGGCCTTCCAATAGCTTTGATCTCGGTCGTTTTGGCTCATCATGACGGCGCCCACCTCATGGCTTGGCGTTACCCCCACCGCGTCTCACCGGAACCGGAGCGCGCCACCGACGTTGTACCGTCGGTCCGGCGTCCGATCCGCACCTCCCCCGGCGCGACGCGGCTGCCCGATTCCGCATGCGCGGAGCCGAGCCTGCGGCACTGTATGACCGACTTTAGGGGATCGGTAATTGAGACGTTCGGCTAAGACCCGGGCGCCGCGTCACGGAGCCTGCCATCCGCGTCGTACTCTTCCTGATGACGCTAGCCGACCGACGCGACGTGCCTGGCGAGCGTATAATTTCGCTCGCGTGCACCCGCGATGTCACCGAGACCGGGGACGTCCTGCGCCTCGCAGGCGTCGCAGACGAGCTGCCAGGTCTCGTCAACGAAGGCGGGGACGGGTCGATCGAGCGGCACCGCGCACAGCGAGTCCGAGCCGCGGCGCCTGAAGACGTTGAAGCTCGGCCCCGTCCGCGGGCTCGGGACCGGTCCGCCGGCCTCTCGCACATCACGGCATTCGAGGTTCGAGCCGATCGACCGATGAAACGTCATCGCGTCCCCCCTTCTCACCGCGAAAACGTACCATACTGTCACGCTCGCTGAAGACGTAGAAACGGGACCCAGCCGTTCGCCGACGAACGACCGGCACCGTGCGCTTCCCACCCGCGGCCGCACCCGCTACGACGACGAAGGCGGCGATCGCTTGGAGAACCGGGGATGGACACGCTGGACGCTTTGGTGGAGCACGGGGCGATCCGCGAGGCCGTGGCGAGGCTCTGCACCGGCTTCCCCGGCGCCTACTGGCGTGCGCTCGACCGGGGCGACCGCTACCCGGCCGAGTTCGTAGCCGCGTTGACCGACGCGGGCTACCTCGCCGCGCTGATCCCTGAAGAATACGGCGGCGCAGGGCTGCCGCTCTCGGCGGCGGCAGCGATCCTGGAGGAGATCCACCGCTCCGGCGGCAACGGCGCGGCCTGCCACGCGCAGATGTACGTCATGGGCACGCTGCTGCGCCACGGCTCGCCCGTGCAGAAGGCGCGCTGGCTGCCGGAGATCGCCGCCGGCCGGCTGCGGCTGCAGGCCTTCGGCGTCACCGAGCCGACCTCGGGGACGGATACCGGCGCGCTGCGCACGGTCGCCAGGCGCGACGGCGACGTCTACGTCGTCGACGGCCAGAAGATCTGGACGAGCCGCGCCGAGCATTCCGACCTGATGATCCTCCTCGTGCGCACCACGCCGCGTGAGGCCTGCGCGAAGCGCACCGACGGTCTCTCCGTTCTCCTCGTCGACATGCGCGAGGCGCTCGGCCGCGGGCTGACGCTGCGCCCGATCCGCACGATGATGAACCATGCCACGACCGAGGTCTTCTTCGACGGCCTCAGGGTCCCGGCCGAGAACCTGATCGGCGAGGAGGGGCACGGGTTCCGCTACATCCTCACCGGCATGAACGCCGAGCGCATCCTCATCGCCGCGGAGTGCATCGGCGATGCGAAGTGGTTCGTCGAGACCGCGTGCGCCTACGCCCGAGAGCGCGTGGTCTTCGGCCGGCCGATCGGCCAGAACCAGGGTGTGCAGTTCCCCATCGCCCGGGCCTATGCCCGCATGCGCGCCGCCGAGCTGATGGTGCACGAGGCGGCGCGGCTCTACGAGGCCGGCGCGCCCTGCGGGGCGGAGGCGAACATGGCCAAGATGCTCGCCGCCGAGGCCTCGTCCGAGGCCGCAGACGCCTGCCTCCAGACGCACGGCGGCTTCGGATTCGCCGAGGAGTACGACGTCGAGCGCAAGTTCCGCGAGACGCGCCTCTACCAGGTCGCCCCGATCTCGACGAACCTCATCCTCGCCCATCTCGCCGAGCACGTGCTCGGCCTGCCGCGGTCGTACTGACGCCGGCGACGAGGCTCGCCGGCTCAGCCGTGCGCGGCGCGGCTGTCCGCCGGTGCCTCGTCGCGGCGCGTCATCCCGTAGTCGCGAGACACGGCCGCTACGCGCAGCCGGTAGTCGGCGAACATCGTCGAGCGGCCGAGGGCCTGCGCCACGCGATGGGCGCGGGTCTCGCGCCAGGCCCGGATCGCGTCCTCGTCCTCCCAGAACGAGAGCGAGAGCAGCTTGCCCGGCTCCGCGAGGCTCTCGAAGCGCTCGACCGAGATGAAGCCCGGTATCGTCTCGAGCAGGCCGCGCAGGTCCGCCGCCATCGCCATGTAGTCGGCGCGCCGGCCGTCCGTCGGCCAGACTTCGAAGATGATCGCCTGCATGCCCTCTCCTCCCGTTCCGGAACCACCGTCCGCGAGCCTTCGTTCACCCCGCGAGCGTAGCGTGACGAGGAGGGTGACGCGTGGAAGCCGACGGTGCACAAGGTCTCATCTGGTCTTTGACCATCATCGTGATGCCGATCCTGCTGGGGCTCGCCATCGCCTTCGGCGCCTACCAGACCTGGAAGCGTCGCAGGTCCGACGCGCCCGTGCGGCGCGAGCCGGGCCGGATCGACAACGTCGATCCGAACCCCGACGAGAATGCGCAGGCCCGCTACATGGGCAAGCTCGGCCTGATTTCCGCCGCGGTCTTCGTCGTCGCCGCGATCGCGATCGTCGCCTACTTCTTCTGAACGGACGACGCATGCCCGGGAGCCGGCGGGAAGTGCGCACCCGGTCCCGCGCGGCCGAGCCGATCGCCCTGGTTTCGCAGCGAGCAATCCTCCAGCGACAGGCATCCGCAGCCGATACATCCCGAGAGGTCGTCGCGCAGCTTCGAGAGGAGCGCGATACGCGCGTCGATCTCGTCCCGCCAGCCCGCAGAGAGTCGCGCCCAGTCCGCCGCGTTGATGGCGCGGTGCGCCGGCAGCGCGTCGAAGGCCGCACGGATCTCCGCGAGCGGGACGCCGACCCGCTGGCCCACGCGCACGATCGCGATGCGCCGCAGCACGTCACGGGCGTATCGGCGCTGGTTTCCCGCGGTACGCGTCGACTCGATCAGCCCCTGCGCCTCGTAGAAGTGCAGCGTGGAGACGGCGACGCCGGCGCGGCGGGCGACCTCTCCCGGTGACAGCAGGATCGAACGGTCGATGCGAGGCGCCATGCGCACGCTTCCCTCTTGACCTCGACATTACTCGAGGTTTTATCCCTGTGAGCCTCTTCGGTCAAACCGCGAGGTTCCCATGCGTCCCGACCCCGGCTTTCCGGTGCCCCCGCCCCCCCGCCGCAGCCGGGGCTCGGCCCGGCCGCTGCGCTGGTTCCTGCTCAGGCGGGCGCTGGCGCGATTGCTGATCGCGCTCGGCGCGCGCGAGCGCGACCCCGCGCGGCTGAACGCGCGCTCCCTCGCCCACCTCGACGACCACCTGCTGCGCGACGTCGGCCTGCGCCGGGAGGAGGGGCCGGGTGGGGATCGGTATCGGAAGCTGTGAACAGTGTCTCCCAGCTGCGATCCCGCGCGATCGCGCACCGCAGCGCGTTGCCTCCCCCCGCACCGATCCTGTAGAGGAGACGCGATACCGAACCTGGAGGTCGAACGGCCATGAAGAAGGTCTATCCCGACGCGACGGCGGCGCTCGCGGGGCTGTTGAAGGACGACATGACGATCATGGCCGGCGGCTTCGGCCTGTGCGGCATTCCCGAGACGCTGATCGACGCGATCAAGCTCTCGGGCGTGAAGGGGCTGACCGTGATCTCGAACAATGCCGGCGTCGACGGCATCGGGCTCGGCATCCTGCTCGAGACGCGCCA
This sequence comes from Salinarimonas sp. NSM, assembly GCF_052380005.1. Taxonomy (NCBI): domain Bacteria; kingdom Pseudomonadati; phylum Pseudomonadota; class Alphaproteobacteria; order Hyphomicrobiales; family Salinarimonadaceae; genus Salinarimonas; species Salinarimonas sp. NSM. The sequence goes on along the minus strand of NZ_JBQTCJ010000057.1, from coordinate 11,269 downwards.
GATCCGGAAGATGATCTCGTCCTACGTCGGCGAGAACAAGACCTTCGCGCAGCAGTACCTCGCCGGCGAGCTCGAGCTCGAGTTCAACCCGCAGGGCACGCTCGCCGAGCGCATCCGCGCCGGCGGCGCGGGCATCCCCGCCTTCTTCACCAAGACGGGCGTCGGCACCCTGATCGCCGACGGCAAGGAGGTGCGCGAGTTCGACGGCGAGCAATACGTGATGGAGCGCGGCCTCTTCGCCGACCTCGCCATCGTCCACGCCTGGAAGGGCGACACGGAAGGCAACCTGATCTACCGGAAGACCGCGCGCAACTTCAACCCGATGATGGCCACCGCCGCCGAGGCGACCGTCGCCGAGGTGGAGCACCTGGTCGAGCCGAAGGACATGGACCCGGACCACGTCCACACGCCCGGCATCTTCGTGCAGCGGATCATCCACGTGCCGCACGCCAAGAAGCACATCGAGCAGCGCACCACCCGCCCCCGGGCGGCTTGAGGGAGCACGACGACCATGCCCTGGACCCGTGAGCAGATGGCCGCGCGTGCGGCTCGCGAGCTGCGCGACGGCTACTACGTCAATCTCGGCATCGGCATCCCCACGCTGGTGTCGAACTACATCCCCGAAGGGATGACCGTTCAGCTGCAGAGCGAGAACGGCATGCTCGGCATGGGACCCTTCCCCTACGAGGGGGAGGAGGACGCCGACCTCATCAACGCCGGCAAGCAGACGATCACCGAGCTTGCGACGACGAGCTACTTCTCCTCCGCCGACTCGTTCGCGATGATCCGCGGCGGCCACATCGACCTGTCCATCCTGGGCGCCATGCAGGTGGCCCAGAACGGCGACCTCGCCAACTGGATGATCCCCGGCAAGATGGTCAAGGGCATGGGCGGCGCCATGGACCTCGTCGCCGGCGTCAAGAAGGTCGTCGTCGTGATGGAGCACGTCGCCAAGGGCAAGGACGGCTCGGAAAGCCCGAAGCTGCTCTCGGCCTGCGACCTGCCGCTCACCGGCACCCGGGTCGTCGACATGGTGATCACCGATCTCGGGGTCTTCACCATCGACAAGCACGGGGACGGGGGCATGACGCTCGTCGAGCTCGCCGAGGGCGTGAGCCTCGACGAGATCGCCGCGAAGACGCAGGGCGCCTATCGCGTGGCCGACGGCGTGGCCTGAGCCGCGCACCGCGTGCGACGGGTTTCGCGACGCCCGCGGAGAGTTCTCCCCGCGGGCGTCGTCACGTCTCACATCCGCCCGAGCGCGTCCGCGAGGATCGTCGTGAAGCCGAGCACGACGAGACCCGTGCACAGGAGCGGATAGAAGGTCTCGCCGACGAAGCCGCGCACGTAGCGCGGCGAGACGCCGGCGGCGTTGGGCATGCCTGCATAGGTGAGCGCGAGGCCGAGCGCGAGCAGGACGGTGCCTTCGATCAGGGACATGGGAGGTCTCCCGCCTTCCCGCTCCGGGGAAGGCGCATGCGGGCCGGGCCGGGCGTCGCGGCGGACGCGCGCGGGACCGCGGCCTCGAATTATCTGGAAATGGCGGCTGTCAGGCGGTGGCGTGGCGCGGGACGGGAGGACCGCGCGCGGCATGGGCGCGGGGACGTGCACCGGGCCGACCTCCGCCCCCTCCCCGCGCCCGCCGGGCGGGCCCGCGAGGCGCGGCGACGGGCGTGGGAAGGCGCGGCCGCCGCGGCGCCGGACGGCCGTCGCGCGACGCTTTCTGCCCAAGCGTCTGCGCCTGCCCACCCTCGAGCCGCAGGCTCGCGTCCGGCGCGTCCGCATCGAGGACGGCGGTCGCCTCGTGCGCTAAGATGCAGGCGGGGAACGTCGCGGCCGGGAGCGACGCCGCCGCGACGGGCCGCAGAAAGGCGCAGACGAGGACCAGCGCGCCCATGAGGAAGAGGCGCAGCGCGATGCCCCTCGAGATCAGCTCGCGATCGAGCACGGGTGTGGTCCGACCCGCCAGCCGCCGAAGCGGTCCGGCCGCGCGGGCGGCGGTCCGGGCAACGGGACGCTGCGCCTCGGCGGCCCGTCCGTCAAGCGGCTTCTGCGCGACGATCCGGACCCTCGGCGCCGCTCGCGCGTTCGGCTCGTCGACACCATCTCGAGACCACACTCAGCTGGGAGCACGCCCGTGAACGATACAGCCAGCACCTACGGCCCCGGCGCCGACGCCGGCCGAAGCTACGGCCGGGAGGCCCGCCGCGACCACGTGCGCCGCGCCAGCGCGCGGCTCGAGGCGCTCGCGCGCCTGCTCGACTCCTCGATCCGCGTGCCCGGCACGCGCTTCACCTTCGGGCTCGATTCGATCCTCAGCATCGTGCCCGTCGTCGGCTCGTTCATCGGCGCGGGCGTGTCCGCCTACGTGGTGATCGAGGCGTACCGGCTCGGCGCGCCCCGCGCGACGCTCGCGGCGATGCTCGCCAATATCGGGCTCGACACCGTGCTCGGCTCGGTGCCCGTGCTCGGCTTCGTCTTCGACGCGCTCTACAAGGCCAACAATCGAAACGTCGCGATCCTGCGCCGCCACCTCGCCGCCGCGGGCCGGCTCTGACGGCCGCCTCTCAGGCGGGGAGCCCCGTCGCCAGGAAGCGCGCGAGGCTCGTCGCGTCGAAGGGCTTCTCCCAGCGCGGCACGTCGTCGAGCCCGTTCGGCACGACGTTGCCGCCGTAGCCCGTCGCGAAGACGAAGGGCACGCCGCGCGCCTTCAGGGCGCTGGCGACGTCGAAGACGAGCTCGCCGCGCAGGTTGATGTCGAGCACGGCGCGATCGATCCGCTCACGCGCGATGAGCTCGAGGGCCTCCCGGGCGTCGCCGACGGGCCCCACCACCTCGGCGCCCTCCGCCGCGAGCGCCTGCGCCAGATCGTCAGCGATGAAGTACTCGTCCTCGACCACGAGAACGCGCGGTCGTCCCGCGAGGGAATCGACGCCGGTCATGTGACAATCTCCGAAAGCCGGCTCCTCGGGGGTGGCGCCGTGCGCGGACCGTAGCAGGACGCGGCATTGGTGCCAACTCCGTTCGGCTCCCGACCCGTGCTCATGGTTGCGCCGTACGGCCGCGACGCTTAGCCATGAGCCTCGGGCATCATCCTCGACGAGGAGCGCGCATGATCGTCGTATTCGGCTCGGTCAACGTCGATCTCGTGGCGCGCGTGCCGCGCATCCCGCGCCCGGGCGAGACCGTGCTCGCGCCGACCCACGAGCGCCATCACGGCGGCAAGGGCGCGAACCAGGCGATCGCCGCCGCACGGGCCGCCGGTGGCGCGATCCGGGTCGCGATGGCGGGCGCCGTCGGGGACGATCCCCTCGGCGCGGCCGCCCGCGACAACCTCGCCGAGAACGGCGTCGACCCCTCCCCGCTCGAGACGCGCGACGCGCCCACCGGCGTCGCCTTCATCGCCGTCGACGAGGACGGCGAGAACGCCATCACCGTGGCGTCCGGCGCGAACGCGCTGGCGCGGGCGGACGGGCTCGGCCCGCTCCTCGCGGACGCGACGGTCCTCGTCCTGCAGATGGAGGTCCCGCTCGCGTCCGTCGCCGCGGCGGCCCAGACGGGCGCCGAAGCCGGAGCGCGCGTCGTCCTCAACCTCGCACCCGTGCCCGCCGATCCGGACCGCGCGACCCTCGACGCCCTCCTCGCGGCGACCGACGTTCTCGTCCTCAACGCGCACGAGGCGGACGCGCTCTGCGCCTTCCTCGGCCTTCCGGACCAGGACGGCCGGATCCGCGACGCCACGCTCGCGGCGCGCTGCGGGGCAGACGTCGTCGTCACGCTCGGAGCCGCGGGCGCGCGGGCCGCGACACGCGACGGCGAGACCCTCCGCGTGCCCGCGTTTCCCGTCGAGCCCGTCGACACCACCGGCGCCGGAGACGCCTTCGTCGGGGCGCTCGCCGCGGCGCTGGCGGAGGATCTGCCGCTCGCCGAGGCGCTCGCACGCGCCGCGGTCGCGGGCGCCCTCGCCTGCCTCGCGATGGGCGCCCAGGCCGCCTCCCCCACCCGCGCCGCCATCGAGGCGGCGCTTCGCAAGCCCACCGGAGAGCCGTCGTGACCCGCGCCATCATCATCGACACCGATCCCGGCCAGGACGACGCGATCGCGATCCTGCTCGCCCTCGCCTCGCCGGAGCTCGAGGTGCTGGGCGTCTGCGCGGTCGCCGGCAACGTGCCGCTCGCGCGGACCAGCGTGAACGTGCGCAAGGTGCTCGAGCTCGCGGGGCGCACCGACGTGCCGGCCTTCGCAGGCGCCGACCGGCCGCTGCTGCGCCCCCTCGTCACGGCGGAATACGTCCACGGCAAGACCGGGCTCGACGGCGCCGACCTCCCGGAGCCGACGATGCCGCTCGACCCGCGTCACGCCGTCGACTTCATCGTCGAGGCGGTGATGAGCCGCCCTCCGAAGACCGTCACGCTCTGCCCGCTCGCCCCGCTCACCAACATCGCGCTCGCGCTCGCCAGGGAGCCGCGGCTGGCCGAGCGGCTCGAGGGCATCGTGCTGATGGGCGGCGGCGTGTTCGAGGGCGGCAACCGTACGCCGGCGGCCGAGTTCAACATCTACGTCGACCCGGAGGCCGCCCAGCGCGTCTTCGCCTCCGGCGCGGACGTCACCTTCATCCCGCTCGACTGCACCCACCGGGCGCTGACGACGGAGAAGCGGACGGCCGCCATCCGCGCGCTGGGCACGCCGCTGTCGACGGCCGTCGCCGGCTGGCTCGACTTCTTCGAGCGCTTCGACGAGGCGAAGTACGGCACCGACGGCGGGCCGCTGCACGACCCGTGCGTGATCGCCTATCTGCTGCGCCCCGACCTGTTCCGCGGCAAGCGCGTCCACGTGGCGGTCGAGACCGGCTCGGAGCTCACCCGCGGCATGACGGTGGCGGACTGGTGGGGCGTCGTCGACGCCGCGCCCAACGCCACGATGCTGCGCGACGTCGACGCCGACGGCTTCTTCGCGCTGCTCACGGAGCGGCTGGCGCGGCTGTGACGGGGGGTGCGCCCTCCGTCACAGCACCTTCTTGAACCCCAGATGCGTCTGGCCGTAGCCCAGCCGCCCGTAGAAGCGGTGCGCATCGACGCGCGAGGCGTTCGAGGCGAGCTCGACGAAGGCGGCGCCGTGCTCGCGAGCCCAGGCCTCCGCGTGGGCGACGAGCGCCGCCCCGATCCCCCGCGAGCGCCGCGCGGGATCGACGTGCACCGATTCGATGCGCACCCGCGTCGCGCCGCGATCGACGAGGCAGGGGATGACGCTCACCTGGAAGGTGCCGACCACGCGGCCCTCGTCCTCGGCCACGAAGACCCTGTGGTCCTCGCTCGTGACGATACGGGCGAAGGCCGCCGCGTAGGCGGGGGCCGTCTCGTCCGTCCAGGCGTCGCCGTGGCCGCCGAGCGTGTCGGCGGCGTAGAGGCGCAAGATCGCCTCGAGGTCGCTGGTGCGCGCCTCGCGCAGGACGAGGTCGCTCACGCGCCGAGCCTCGTCTCCTTCGGCACGACGACGTCGGGCGGCCCGAAGCCCGGCAGCGCCTCGACGCGCGCCATCCAGGCCCGCAGCGCCGGGAGCGCCTCGAGCGAGAACCCGCCGGCCTCGGCGTAGCAGGCGACGCCGTAGAGATCGACGTCGGCCATGGTCGGCCCCTCGCCGACCACGAAGTCGCGGCCCGCGAGGTGCCCGTCGAGCACCGCGAGCGCCGCCGCGCCCTCGGCGGTACACATCGCCACCGCCTCCTCCGGCGCCTGCCGGAAGCCGAGCTTCACGCCGCGGCAGCGGTAGATCGGCGTGGCGAAGCGATCGTAGTCCCAGAACATCCACTCGCGGGCGCGGATGCGCTCGTCGAGGGTGGCGCCGCCCATCTTGCCGGTGACGTCGGCGAGATACTCGAGGATGGACGCCGCCTGGCACAGCCCCCGGCCGTTGGAGCGGTCCTCCAGCAGCGGCACCTGGCCATAGCGCTGGCGTGCCACGTAGCCCGGCGCCTTGTGCGCGCCCTCGCGCAGGTTGACGAGCTCGAAGTCGAACGGCTCCCCCGCGAGCGCGAGGAAGAGCGCGACCTTGTAGGTCGGGCCCGACAGCCAGATGCCGTGGAGCAGGAAACGGGGAGCGGTCATGATCGCGCGAATCCTCCAGAGGCGCCCGCCAACGGGCGCGCGAGACGCTAGCGCGGCGCGCGGGCGGGCGGAAGCCTCCTCGGCGTGGGCGCGCGCTCAGGCCTTGCGCGCGGCCGTGAACCGGGCGGCCTCGATCAGCACCGCCGCCCGATCGCCCCAGGGCGCGAGGGCGGCCTCGGCCTCGGCCACGAGCCGGTCGCATTCGGCGCGGGCCGCGTCGAGGCCGAGCGCGTCGACGAGCGTGCCCTTGCCGCGCCCGGCATCCTTGCCGACGGCCTTGCCCAGCGCCTCGGCGGTCGCCTCGCGGTCGAGGATGTCGTCGGCGATCTGGAAGGCGGCACCCAGCGCCCGGCCGTATGCGAGCAGGCGCGCGCGGTCCTCCGCCCCCGCCCCCGCCGCGATGGCGCCGGCCTCCGCCGAGACCGCGAGGAGCGCGCCGGTCTTCATCGCCTGGAGACGCCGGATCTCGTCCTCGCCGAGCCGGCGCGGCCCCCAGCGGCCCTCCGCGGCGAGGTCGAGCATCTGCCCGCCGACCATGCCCGCGAGCCCCGCCGCGCGGGCGATCGCGGCGGCCAGCGCGGCGCGAATCTCGGCCGGAGCGTCCGGCCCCTCGGCGGTCGCGACCTCGAAGGCGAGCGTCAGCAGCGCGTCGCCCGCGAGGATCGCGGTCGCGTCGTCGAAGGCCACGTGCACCGTGGGCTTGCCCCGGCGCAGGTCGTCGTCGTCCATGGCCGGGAGGTCGTCGTGGACGAGGGAGTAGCAATGGATCAGCTCGATCGCGAGCCCCGCGCGCAGGCCCGCCTCCTCCGGCCCGCCGAGGAGCCGCGTCGCCTCCACCGCCAGGAAGGGCCGCAGCCGCTTGCCGCCCGCGAGCGCCGCGTGGCGCATGGCCGCCATCAGGCGCTCGGGCCGCGCGATCTCGCCCGTGCGCGGCGCGTCGTCGAGGAGGGTCTCGAGCCGCCGTTCGACGGTGTCCGCCACGGCGCGCAAGCGCGTCTCGAACGGCGTGGGCGTGTGCGGCATCGGCCTCGAAACCTCCAGGAAACGGCACGGCCCGGCTTGCAGCAGCGGCGCGGCCGGGTCAAGTACGGGGCGGGTTCCACCGGGCGAGGATCGCGAGGATGAGCCGGAGCGGGGAGACGACGCGCGCCGACGCGCCGGGCCGCGGCCTCGTGCGGCGCCTCGCCCGCGGCGTCCTCCGCCTCGCCTGGCGCATGGTCGCGCTCGTCGCCGTCGCGCTCGTCGCGCTGACGCTGATCGGTGCGGCGATCACCCCGGTCTCGACCCTGATGCTCGGCCGCTGGGCGACGATCCAGCCGGTGACCCGCATGGTCGTGCCCCTCGAGGCGATCTCGCCACACGTGCCGCGGATGGTGATCGCCTCGGAGGACTCGCTCTATTGCCGGCACGCGGGCGTCGACTTCGACGCGCTCTTCGCCGTGATCGAGGCCGGGGCGGAGCGCGGGGCCTCGACCATCCCGATGCAGACGGCCAAGAACGTGTTCCTGTGGCCCCAGCGCTCCTACGTGCGCAAGGCGATCGAGATCCCGCTGGCGCTGTGGCTCGACCTCGTCTGGGGCAAGCGACGCACGCTCGAGGTCTACCTCAACGTCGCGGAATGGGGCGAGGGGATCTTCGGCATCGAGGCGGCGGCGCGCGCTCACTTCGGCAAGAGTGCCGCCGACCTCACGCGCCGCGAGGCGGCGCTCCTCGCCACCGCCCTGCCGAACCCCCGCGGCCGCGATCCCGGCCGCCCGTCGGGCGGGCACGCGCGGCTGGCGGAGAACCTGATGGCCCGCGAGCGCGGCTCGGGCGACATCTTCGGGTGCGTGGAGTAGCCGGTCAGCCGGGGCCGGCGTTCGCTTCCTCTAGAAACCGCGCGAGGTCCTCCGGGGACGCCAGCCGGATCACCGGCTCGTCGGGCTCCGGCCCCTGGAAGCGGGCGACGTGGTCGTCGAAGACCGCGTCGGAGAGGCCCATGCGTGCGCGGGAGACGTCGTTGGCGCGCCGGCGGGCCCGGATCGTGTCGAGCGGCGTCTCGACGTGGAGGATGCGGGAAGCCGCGCCGTGCGCCGCCGCGACCGCGGCGCAGCGCTCGCGCAGGAAGCGGAAGGCGAAGGTGTCGTCGACGATCGCCGAGCGCCCCGCCGCCAGATGCGCCGCCAGGCGCTCCATGGCGATGTGGCTGGTGCGCTCCCATTCGGAATCGTCGACCACGTTGCCGCCGTCGAAGCCGCGCTCGTCGTTGATCGCGTCGAGGGAGACGATCGGGATCGCGAGCTCGCGCGCGATCAGCCGGGCGATCGTGGACTTGCCGGAGAACGCGAGCCCGCACATGGCGTAGGCGATCGGCGTGCGGGCTCTCGTCTCCACGGCGTGTCCTCCCCGAAGGCTCGGCCGCGCCCTCGCGCGCCCGGCGGCCTCGACGGAGATAGCGACCCGGTCCGACGGTCGCAACGCCGCGCGACGGCGAGGCGCCGGCGAGGCTTCCCCTCGCGACGGGCGGCTGCTAGAGAACCGTGGTCGCCGTCGCGTCCGACGAAGACACGAGCCCGATACTCGGGCCGAAGACACGAGCGAAGACACGAGCCCATGCAGCCCTTCACGGTTCTCACCGGCGTCGCCGCGCCGCTCCGGATCATCAACGTCGACACCGACATGATCATCCCGAAGAACTACCTCAAGACGATCGAGCGCACCGGGCTCGGCAAGGGGCTGTTCGCCGAGATGCGCTTCACGCCCGAGGGCGCGGAGATCCCCGGCTTCGTGCTCAACCAGGCGGCCTATCGCAAGGCGCAGATCCTGGTCGCGGGGGACAACTTCGGCTGCGGCTCCTCGCGCGAGCACGCACCGTGGGCGCTGCTCGACTACGGCATCCGCTGCGTGATCTCGACGTCCTTCGCGGACATCTTCTACAACAACTGCTTCAAGAACGGCATCCTGCCGATCGTGGTGTCGCCGAGCGAGCTCGAGGCGCTGTTCGAGGACGCCGAGCGCGGCGCCAACGCCACGGTGACCGTCGACCTCGAGTCCCAGGAGATCCGCGGCCCCGACGGCGGCGTGATCCGCTTCGAGATCGACCCGTTCCGCAAGCACTGCCTCATGAACGGCCTCGACGACATCGGGCTGACGCTCGAGAAGGCACCGGCGATCGACCGGTTCGAGCGGGAGATGGCCGAGCGCCCCTGGGCGTGATCTGGCGCACCCGCGCCGGCGCCTTTCTCCCCCTTGCCGCCCCTCCCGCCGCCCGCTACCGATGAGCGGACGAACGCGAGGAGGCGACGCCATGCCCGAGTACGAGACCATCCTCACCGAGACCCGCGGCAAGGTGGGGCTCGTCACGCTGAACCGGCCGCAGGCGCTCAACGCGCTCAACTCCACGCTGATCGCGGAGCTGAACGAGGCGCTCGACCGCTGGGAGCGCGACCCCGGCATCGGCTGCATCGTGATCACGGGCTCCGAGAAGGCCTTCGCGGCGGGGGCGGACATCAAGGAGATGTCCGGCCTCTCCTACCCGCAGACCTATCTCGACGACTTCATCACCGCCTGGGACAAGGTCGCCGCGCGGCGCAAGCCGATCGTGGCGGCGGTATCGGGCTTCGCGCTCGGCGGCGGCTGCGAGCTCGCGATGATGTGCGACTTCATCCTCGCCTCGGAGACCGCGAAGTTCGGCCAGCCCGAGATCAAGCTCGGGGTCATGCCCGGCGCCGGCGGCACCCAGCGCCTGACGCGGTTCGTCGGCAAGGCGAAGGCGATGGAGATGTGCCTCACCGGCCGCATGATGGACGCCGCCGAGGCGGAGCGCGCCGGGCTCGTGTCGCGCGTCCTGCCGGTGGACCAGCTGCTCGACGAGGCGCTGAAGGTGGCCACCGCCATCGCCGACATGTCGCTGCCGATCGCGCTGATGACGAAGGAGAGCGTCAACCGCGCCTACGAGACCACCCTCGCCGAGGGCATCCGCTTCGAGCGGCGCGTCTTCCACGCCATGTTCGCCACCGCCGACCAGAAGGAAGGCATGCAGGCCTTCGTCGAGAAGCGCAAGGCCGAGTTCGGGAACCGCTGATGGACCAGATTACGGGACTGCGCCTGCCCACCTTCGCCGACGTGGAGGTCGCCGCCGGGCGCCTCGCGGGCGTCGCCCATCGCACGCCGGTGATGACCTCGCGCACGGCGGATGCGCGCACGGGCGCGCGGCTCTACTTCAAGATGGAGAGCCTCCAGCGCACGGGCGCCTTCAAGTTCCGCGGCGCCTACAACGCCATCGCGGCCCTCGACGCGGATGCGCGGGCACGGGGCGTCGTCGCCTATTCCTCGGGCAACCACGCCCAGGCGATCGCCTGCGCGGGCGCGCTCATGGGCGCGCCGACGGTGATCGTGATGCCGACCGACGCGCCGGCGATCAAGGTCGCCGCGACCCGAGGCTATGGCGCCGAGGTCGTGCTCTACGACCGCTTCAACGAGGACCGCGAGGCGATCGGCCGCCGGCTCGCCGCGGAGCGCGGGCTCGCGCTGATCCCACCCTTCGACCATCCCGACGTGATCGCCGGCCAGGGCACGGCGACGAAGGAGCTCATCGAGGAGGTCGGGCCGCTCGACCGGATCTACGTCTGCCTCGGCGGCGGCGGGCTCACCTCGGGCGCCTGCCTCGCGGCGGAGGCGCTCTCGCCGGGCTGCGCGGTCTACGGCGTCGAGCCAGAGGCGGGCGACGACATCCGCCGCTCGCTCGAGGCGGGACGCATCATCGCGATCCCGGTCCCGCAGACCATCGCCGACGGCGCGCAGACCACCGCCGCAGGCGCCCACACCTTCCCGATCCTCCAGGCGAAGGCCGCGGGCGTGGTGACCGTGCCGGATGGGGCGCTCGTCGAGGCGATGCGCTTCTTCGCCGAGCGGATGAAGCAGGTGGTGGAGCCCACCGGCTGCCTCGCCGCCGCCGCCGCCTTCGCGGCGGGTAATCTCGCCGGCGAGCGCGTCGGCGTCGTCGTGTCGGGCGGAAACGTCGACCTCGCGCGGTTCGCGGCGCTCGTCTCGGGCTGACCGCGGCCGACGCGGCCGGGATCAGGCGCGGGCCTTGCCCGCGTCCTCCACGCCGAGCGCCTCGAACACCTTGGCGACGATGCCGCGGGCGTCGAGGCCGGCTGCGGCGTACATCTTGGCGGGCTTGT
>NZ_JBQTCJ010000056.1:0-32686 GCF_052380005.1 Salinarimonas sp. NSM | reverse complement strand
TGTCAACCATTCATCCGGTCAGATCTGTCAACCTTTTATCCGCTGGACACGAAGGACGGAGGGTGGGGAGGGCGGCGGTGCCGCTCGCTCGTGTAGCGAGCCGCTCTACGAAGAGGCCGCCCCCCGCCGCGCCTCCAGCCGCCTCGCGATCTCCCAGGCGAGCGCGCCGGCGATCGTGATCGCGATCATCACGAGCGCCAGCGCGTTCACCGCAGGCGTGAGGCCCGTGCGGACCTTCGTGGCGATGTAGACGGTCAGCGGCGTCTCGAAGCCGCGCACGAAGAGTGTCGTGTTGTAGTTCTCCACGCTCTGGAGCGTCGCCAGCAGCGCCGCGGCGAGGAGCGCCGGCCTGAGGAAGGGCACGAGCACGCGGCGGAAGACCATGAGCTTCGTCGCGCCGAGCCCGAGCGCGGCCTCCTCGAGCGTGCGGTCGAAGCGCTGCAGGCGCGCGGCGACCATCAGCATCACGTAGGCCGAGATGAAGCTCGCCTGCGCCAGCACGATCAGCAGGAGCCCGCCGCCGACGCCGACCTGGCGCCACAGCACCAGCGTCGCGATGCCGATGACGACGCCCGGCGTCAGCAGGGGGGAGACCATCAGCGCGTAGAGCACCGAGCGCGCCCGGGCGTGCAGGCTCGTCAGCACGAGCGCCGCGGCCGTGCCGACCGGCACCGCGATGGCGACGACGCCGAGCGCGACGAGGGCCGAGGTCCACAGCGCCCGCCACATGGCGGCGTCGTCGGCCATCTGCGCGAACCAGTCCGTCGTCGTGCCGAGCCAGGGCGTCACGGTGGGAAAGCGGCTCGTGTTGAAGGCGGCGGCGCTCATCACCACGAGGGGCGCGAACAGGTAGACGAAGAAGGCGAGCACGTAGATCCAGAACAGGATCTTGGGGATCGCGGCGACCGCGCGTGCCGAGAGCGGCGTGGGCGCCGGGGTGGCGGGAGGCGGGAGGGCGACGGCACTCGTCATCGGGCGATCTCCCTCACTTCGCGACGTCGGTGAGGGAGACGCGGAACACGCGCAGCGTGATCAGCACGACGGCGAGGCAGAGCACCAGCAGCACGAGCGCGTAGGCCGCGCCGCGGTTCCAGTCCCCCCCCTCGAAGAACCAGTTGTAGATGATCTGCGTGAACCAGCGGCTCCCCGGCGCGCCGAGCAGCGCCGGCGCCACGTAGCTCCCCGCCGCCAGCATGAAGGTGAAGACGCAGCCCGTGGCGATGCCCGCCTTGGCGTGGGGTATCACGATGCGGGTGTGGATGCGCCAGGTCGAGGCGCCGAGATCCCGCGCCGCCTCGACCTGCGCCTTCTCCAGGCTCTCGATCGAGTTGTAGATCGGGAAGAGCATGAACAGGATGTAGGCGTAGACCATCCCCACCAGCACGCCGCCGTCCCCGTACCAGCGCATCGGCTCGTCGAGGATGCCGAGGTTCAGGAGCAGCGCGTTCAGCGGCCCGCGGAAGGCGAACAGGATGTACCAGGCGAGCGTGCGCAGCACCTCGTTGATCCAGAACGGGATGATCAGCGCGAGCACCACGAGCGAGGCCGCCGAGGGCGAGGCCGTCTGCGCCAGCCAGTACGCGAGGGGATAGCAGACGACGAAGGTCGCGAGCATCACGAGCGCGCTCGCCCAGACGGTCTTGAGGAAGATGTCCCGGTGCACCGGCTCGTTCGCGAGATAGGCGAGGTTGTCGAGCGAGTAGACGTCGAGCGGACCGCCGACGTCCGCCGGCAGGAGGTTGGGGCGCAGCGCGAAGTCGATCATCATCAGGTTCGGCGCGAGCACGAGCCCCGCGAGCCAGAACCCGACGAGCAGCACGAAGAACCCCGTCAGCCCTGCGCCGAAGCGTGCGGTCAGCGCGCCCATCTCACGCCTCCCCGGGCGCCGTGCCGAGCGCGACGGCGTCGCGGGGCGCGAAGGCGAAGCGCACGTCCTCTCCCGGCGCCGGCGCGGCGCCGAGCGTGGTGGAGGGCAGCGCCGCCAGAACGGGCGCGCCGTCCGCAGCGACGGCGTGCAGCAGGCCGAAGGCGCCCTCGAAGTCGAGCCGCTCGACCCGCGCGCCGAGCGCGCTCGGCGCGTCCGCGGCGGCGATGCCGAGCGCCTCGGGCCTCACGTACAGCGTCGCGGGGCGCCCTTGCGCGACGCCCGCGCCGGCGCGGGCCGAGAGCCGGCCGTGGGCGGTGTCGAGGGCGGCGATGCCGTCGGCGACCTGCGCCACGGTGCCGGGGATCGCGTTCGTCTCCCCCACGAAGCGGGCGACGAAGGGCGTCGCCGGGTCCTCGTAGAGCGTGCGCGGCGCAGCCACCTGCTGGAGCACGCCGGCGCTCATCACGGCGACTCGGTCCGACATGGCGAGCGCCTCGGACTGGTCGTGGGTGATGTAGAGGAAGGTGACGCCGGTGCGCTTCTGGATCGCGCGCAATTCCGCGCGCATGTGCTGGCGCAGCTTGAGATCGAGCGCCGAGAGCGGCTCGTCCAGCAGCAGCACCTGCGGCTCGACGGCGAGCGCGCGGGCGATGGCGACGCGCTGCTTCTGGCCGCCGGAGAGCTCGGCGATCTTGCGATCACCGTACCCGGGGAGCGCGATGAGCTCGAGCAGCTCCTCGGCGCGGCGCCGGCGCTCGGCCTTGGGCACGCCCCGCGCCTCGAGCCCGAAGGCGATGTTCTCCCACACCGGCATCAGCGGGAAGAGCGCGAGCGACTGGAAAATCATCGCGGTGGGGCGCTGGTTCGGCCCGAGCCCGGCCATGTCGCGATCGCCGATGAGCACACGCCCCATACTCGGCGCGAGGAACCCCGCGACCATGCGCAGGATCGTCGTCTTGCCGCAGCCCGAGGGCCCCAGGATCGAGAAGAACTCGCCGGGCTCGACGGTGAAGGATACGTCGTCGACGGCCTTCGTCGCGCCGAAGGCCATGGTGATGCGCTCGAGCGCGACGGAGTGGGACATGAAGTGTCTCGTGGCTTGCAGGTCACGCGGGAGCGTGGCGCAACGTGTCGTGTCCCTCCCTGCAGGAGAGGGGAATGCCGTCAATGCCGGCTAGGGGTGGGGTGCGTCGGGCGCCCCACCCCGGCTTCCGCATCGCGGAACACGCCTCCGGCGTGCCCCATCCGTCACCGGCTTCGCCGGCGCCACCTTCCCCTACAGGGAAGGACCGGCGGATCACGCCGACAGGAAGCGGTCCTGGTACTCGTTGCGCTTGGCGACGAACCAGCTGTCCTGGATCGGCCACCACCAGAGCTTGTCGAGCGCGTCGCCCGGATAGGCCGCGGCGAAGAAGGCCTTGGCCTCGTCCGAGAGGAGCGCGTCGGCGCCGACCGCGGTCGAGTTGATCGAGGTGGCGTTCGAGTACATGGCGCCGGCTTCCGGCGTCAGCATCCAGTTGATGAAGGCGTAGGCCTCGTCGAGATTGGCGGCCTGCGCGGGGATGGAGAGACCCTCCATCCAGGCCAGCGCGCCTTCCTTCGGGGCGATGTAGCCGATCGGCAGGCCCTCGCGGGCGAGGCCGGCGGCGGTCGAATCCCAGGTCTGCCCGATGGCCGCGCCGTTGACGCGGAAGGCTCCTTGAGCCTCGTTCTCGTTCGACCAGAACTGCGCGACGTTGCCCTTGCGCGCGATCGCCTCGGCGAGGATGACGTCGTAGACCTCGACCATGGCCTCCTCGGAGGCGAACGCCTCGCGCATCGGGCGCGGCAGCCGGCCCTCGCCCTCGAGCCACAGGCCGATGCCGACGAGCGCCGAATGGCCGCGCACGGTGGCCTTGCCCTCCATCTCCGGCTTCCAGATGTCGCCGTAGGAGGCCGAGCCGTACTCGAGCGGCGCCTGCTGACGATCGAAGGAGAGCGCCTCGGTGCCCCAGTCGGACGGCACCTGATAGCGGCTGCCGCCGACGACGGCACCCATGTTCTCGGAGCCGGAGACGGCGGAGGCGATGACGCGGTCCCACTCGACCTTGGTCTCGTCGATGGGCTGGACGAGCCCGAACTCGACGTAGTTCGGCACGCGGTCGACCGTCGGCCAGATCACGTCGAAGCCCGCGCCGTTCGAGGCGCGCATCTGGTTGAGGAGCTCGTCGTTGGTGCCGTAGGGCGTGAACACGGGCCGGATGCCGGTGTCGGCCTCGAACTTGGCGAGCATGTCGTCGGTGACGTAGCCGGCCCAGGCGAAGATGTTGACCGTCGGCGCCTGCGCGAAGGCGCGGCGCGAGACGAAGGGCGCGGCGAGGCCGAGCGCGGCTGCGCCGGTCAGCAGCGTGCGCCGGGTCGGGCGGGTGGTGGCGAAGGACATGGTGCTTTCCTCCCGAAAGGGCTTGGACCGGGACGGGTCCCGGAGAGAGGAAACCGGCTAAGCTCCATTTGCAACACCTCAATGACCGTTTCCACGGATTCCGGTGCGTCAACGCGCACACGGGAGACCCCCGGCATGAGACGGCGAACGGTGCGGCTCTCCCGCGCGTTGCCTGCGCACCGCATCCAGCCACGACCCTTCCGGAGAGCCCCGCCATGGAGACCCTCAACGATTGCGCCATCGTCGGCGGCGGCATCGGGGGGCTGACGGCGGCGGTCTATCTCGCCCGCTTCCGGCGACGATTCGTGCTCCTCGACGGCGGCTCGTCCCGCGCACGCTGGATCCCGCGCTCGCGCAACCATCCGGCCTTCCCCGGCGGCGTCACGGGCGACGAGCTCCTGAGCCGGCTTCGCGATCAGCTGGCGGGCTACGGCGCGCGGCCCGTCGGCGACCGCGTCGAGCGGATCGAGCGCGAGCCGGACGGCGTCTTCCGGCTCCGGGGTGCCTCGGGCACGGAGACCCGCGCGCGCACCCTCGTCCTCGCCACCGGCGTGTCCGACATCGAGCCGCCGATCGCGGACGCCTTCGAGGCGGTGAAGGCGGGGCTCGTGCGCCATTGCCCGATCTGCGACGCCTACGAGATGATCGACAAGAACCTGGCGGTGCTCGGCCGCGGCGACCATTGCGTCGGCGAGGCGCTGTTCCTGCGCGGCTACACGTCCGACATCGTCGCGCTCACCAACGGCGCCGCGCTCGCCTGCGGGGAGGGCGGGCGCGCGCGCCTCGCGGCCGCCGGCATCCGCCTCGTCGAGGAGCCGATCGAGAGCATTGCCCGCGCGGCCGACGAGAGCGGCGTCGTCGTGCTGCTCGCGGACGGCGCCGAGATCCGGGTCGACGCGCTCTACTCGGCGATGGGCATGCGCCCGCATTCCGGCCTCGCCGCCGATCTCGGCGTCCCGCTCGCCGAGGACGGCCGCATCGGCGCGGACCCGCACCAGCGCACGGCGGTCGAGGGCGTCTGGGCCGTGGGCGACGTGGTGACGGGCCTCAACCAGCTCGGCGTCGCCATGGCCCAGGGCGAGATCGCGGCGACCGACGTGCACAATCGCCTGCGCCGCGACGAGTGGTGAGACGGCCTCGGCCCCCCGCCGCTCAGGTCCTGCGGCGGTAGAGCGCGCGCCGGGTCGCCACGGCGTCGACCCGGTCGTCGAGGAGCGCGCGGGCGCATTGCGCCGGCGTGTCGATGATCGGCTCCTCGTGCACGTTGAAGCTCGTGTTGATCAGCGCCGGGAGCCCCGTGCGCGCCTTCCAGGCGGCGAGGATGTCCCAGTAGGTCGGGTTGAGCGCGCGCCGGATCACCTGCGGGCGCGCCGTGCCGTCGACGTGCGTCACCCCGGCGAGCCGCTCGCGCCACTCGGCGCGCACGCGGCAGGTGACGGTCATGAACTCGGCCGCGTAGCGCGAGCCCGCCGGCAGGTCGAAGATCGTGTCCGCGTCCTCCTCCGCGCAGAAGGGCGCGAAGGGCATGAACTCGGAGCGCTCCATGCGCGCGTTGAGCGTCTGGTTGACGCTCGGGTCGTCGGGCGCCGCGAGAACGGAGCGGGCGCCGAGCGCGCGGGGGCCGAACTCCATGCGCCCCGCGTAGAGTGCCACCGCCTCGCGCCTCTCGAGCGCCGCGACGCTCGCGCCGATCGGATCGTCCGAGACCCTGGCGAGGCCGGGCTCGGCGCCGAGATGCGCGTCGACGACGTCGTCGTAGTCGCGCCCGAGATAGACGCTCTCGAGCCGCGCCCGGCTCGCCAGCCAGCGGGGCAGGCCGTCGCGCTCGAGCAGGTAGGACAGTGCGCCGCCCGGCGGCAGGCCCTGGTCGCTCATGGCGGGATAGACGAAGAGCCCGTCGATCCCCGCCTCCTCGACGAGGCGCTGGTTGAGCTTGACGTTGGCGAAGAGCCCGCCGGCGACGCCGAGGTTGCGGCTTCTGCGCCGCTCCAGCAGCCGGCGCACGGCGGCGAGCGTCATCTCCTCGGCGAGGTCCTGCACCGACGCCGACACGTCCTCGCGCGAGACGCCGTCCGCCATGGCGAAGATCGCCCGGCGCATGGCCTTGGTGGAGGGGAAGTCCGAGAGGATCTCGCCGGTCTCGTCGTCCAGGCGGAAGTGCGCCCGCAGCTTCTCGCGCAGCACCGGCCGCCCCCAGGCGGCGAGGCCCGTCAGCTTGCCCTCGTGGCGCTGGATCTTGTAGCCGAGCGCCTCCGTCGCGTAGCCGTAGGCCAGCGCGATCGAATCCACCCGCGGCTCCTTCAGCACCCACTCGTCGCCGCCGTAGAGCGTCTCGAGCGCGCCCTCGCGGAAGGAGCGGATCGAGTAGCACACGCCGTCGCCGCCGCCGTCGGACGTGTAGAGGAGCGCATCCTCCCAGTCGGGATTGTGGAACAGGCACGGCAGCGCATGCGCGAGGTGGTGGTTGTAGACGTGCAGCCGCGTCTGCGGGCGCAGGTCGAGCTCCGCCATGAGCGCGGCGACGTCGAGGAGGCGCGGCGCGTCGAGGGTACGCGCGGTGTGCAGCTCGCTCTTGAGCACCGCCCCACGCTCGCGGCCGGCGAGCCGGTCGAGCAGGATCTGCGCGCGCCGGCGCAGGCCGTGGAGATCGTGCCCGAAGCGCATCAGCCGCGCCGGCATGTGGCCGCGCGCGAGGCACAGCACGTCGACGTCGCGCGCGCTCACCCCTCCGATCGTGAGAGCCTCCGCGACGGCCTCGTGCGGCAGGCGCCGCCCATCCGACTTGACGCGGGTGATGCGCTCGAGCGGAACGGCGGCGAGCGTGCGGTAGTCGTCGTGCAGGCTCACCGCGGCGTCGTGGGAGGTCGACGAGATCGAGAGGATGAGGGCCATCGGCAAGGGGTCTTCGACGCGGCGGGACGCGGGAGGCGCCCCTCGGAACGGGGCTCCTCGCTAGCACAGCCGCGCCGCGGGGCAAACGCGGGACGCACAGCGGGCGGCGGCGAGGCGCCCGAACGGTCGCGCTTGCGCCCGCGCGCGATCTCGTCGAGACAGGACGCGATGACGAGCCGGAGAGGAGAGACGCACATGCGGGCGGGACGGATCGAGGAGGCGCCGGGTCGGATCTCCTGGACGCGCGGCGTGCGTCGCGGGCTCGCCTGCCGCTGCCCGGCCTGCGGCGAGGGGCGCGCGTTCCGGGGCTTCCTGAAGGTGGCGGACGCCTGCGACGCCTGCGGGCAGGAGCTGCACCACCACCGCGCCGACGACCTGCCGCCCTACGTTACGATCTTCATCGTCGGCCACATCGTCGGCTACGGAATCCTGCTCACCGAGACCAACCTCGACTGGCCCCTCTGGCTCACGCTCGCGGTCTGGCCGGCCTTGACGCTTTCGATGACGCTCGCCTTGATGCAGCCGGTCAAGGGCGCGGTCGTGGGCCTGCAATACGCGCTCGGCATGCACGGATTCGGTGCCGGAGCGGAAAGGACGGGGTGAGGTGCGGGATACGGGGCAGAAGACCGGCCGGGCGACCGGGGACGACACAGGCGGCGAGGCCCGGACGGAGCTCGCCGAGCGCCTGACGAAGGCCGAGCGCGAGCAGAGATGGGCGAACCAGCGCCCGCGCGACGCCGCCACCCTGATCGTGATCGACGGATCGGGCCGCGTGCCGAAGCTGCTGATGGGGCGCCGGCACGACGGCCACAAGTTCATGCCGGGCAAGTTCGTCTTCCCCGGCGGGCGCATCGAGCCGGGCGACCGGCGCATGGTCGCCGCCGGCATGCTCGACGACCGAACGGACGCCGCCCTCTCGGCGCGGGTGACGCGGCCCTCCTCGGGCAGGAACCGCGCGCTCGCGCTCGCCGCCATCCGCGAGACCTGGGAAGAGACCGGGCTCATGCTCGGCTCGAAGGACTACGGCCCGCCGGATCTCGCCATCGACGGGTCGTGGGCGGATTTCGTGCGCGAGGGCGTCTACCCCGAGCTCGACGCCCTGCGGTTCATCGCCCGCGCCATCACGCCGCCGCGGCGGCCCAAGCGCTTCGACACGCGCTTCTTCGCCGTCGACCGCGCCGCGATCTGCCACGAGGTCGAGGGGGTGGTGGGGGAGAGCTCCGAGCTCGTCGAGCTCGTGTGGGTCTCCCTCGACGAGGCGCGCCGGCTCGACCTGCCCACCATCACCACCGTCGTGCTCGACGAGCTCGCCGCGCGGGTGGAGGCCGGCTTCTCGCCGATGCTGCCGGTGCCGTACTATCACATGGTCCGCGGCGTCTTCGTGCGCGAGGAGGTATGAGCGAGATCGCGCGCCCCGAGGCCGGCATGGACCGGCAGCGCGTCGCCTCGATCGCCGCCGCGATCGGCTGCATCAGCGCGGTCGGCGTCGGGCTGTCGCTGTCGATCCCGCTGCTTTCGCTCGAGATGGAGCGGATGGGCGTCTCCGGCATCGGCATCGGCGCGAACACGGCGATCGCCGGGCTCGCGGCGGTGATGTTCGTGCCCTTCGCGCCGCGGCTCGCCGCCCGCTTCGGGGTCTCGACGCTCCTGTGGGGCGCGGTCTTCGTCGCGGCGGCGACGATGATCGCCTTCAAGGTGTTCTTCTCCTTCGCCGCCTGGTTCCCGCTGCGCTTCGTGTTCTCGGCGGCGATCGGCTGCCTGTTCGTGCTCTCCGAGTACTGGATCAACGCCGTGGCGCCGCCGGGCCGCCGCGGGCTCGTGATGGGCATCTACGCGACCGTGCTCGCCCTCGGCTTCGCCGCGGGCCCCGCCGTGCTCGCGCTCGTCGGCACGAGCGGCTGGGCGCCCTACGTCGCGGGCGCGCTCCTCGTCTGCGTCGCCGCGCTGCCGCTGCTGCTGGCGCGCGGGCTCTCGCCGGCGATCGGCCACGGGCCGGCGCGCTCCGTCGTCTCGATGATCCTCGTCGCACCCGTGGCGACGATCGCCGCCCTCGTGTTCGGCGCGGTGGAGACCGGCGGCTTCGCGATCCTGCCGGTCTACGGCGTCGCGCTCGGCATGAGCGCGGAAGGCGCGGCCTTCCTGGTGAGCCTCGTCGCGCTCGGCAACGTCGCGCTCCAGATCCCGATCGGCCTCCTCTCCGACCGCATGGACCGGCGCCTCGTGCTCCTCGCCGCCGCCCTCGTCGGCGTCGCGGGCTCGCTCGCGATGCCGGCGGTCGCGGGATCGCCGATCCTCCTCTGGTCGCTGCTCTTCGTCTGGGGCGGTGTCGTCGGCGCGCTCTACACGGTGGGGCTCGCGCATCTGGGCGCGCGCTTCTCCGGGCCGGACCTCGCCTCGGCCAACGCCGCCTTCGTCATCCTGTACAATGTCGGCATGATGGTCGGGCCGCCGGTGATCGGCGGCGGGCTCGATCTGATGCGCCCGCACGGCTTCGCCTACGCCACGGCGCTGCTCTTCGCGGCCTATCTGGCGGTCGTCGTCGGGCGCATGGCGGCTTCCCGCCGCTGATCAGGAGACGCGTCCCCGCGCCGCGATCGGGATCTCGCCGAGGATCTCCTCGCCGCGCACGGCGACGTAGCGATCGTGCATGTTGACGGTGACGCAGACGTGGTTGGGCACGACGCGCACCACCGCGCCGACCTCCGGCTTCTCCGGGCAGGCCGAGAGGTCGAGGAAGCCGTGCTCCTCGGCGAAGCGGCCGATCCGCGCCTGCGGGTACTCGCGCACGAGCCCGAACCCGTCGAGCCCGCCGCCGGTGTCGCTGGTGAGGGTCTTCGATCCGGCGTCGAGGATGCCGCGATCCGGCGCGGCGCGGCTCACCACGGTGGCGACGACGTGGAGCGCGCAGTCCTCGAGCCCGGCGGCGCCGCAGGCCATCATCATCCGGTCGTTGAAGATCGACGTGCCCGAGCGGTGCTCGGTCGCCCCCGCGATGCGCCCGAGATTGCGCAGGTTCGGCGTCCCGCCGGTCGAGACGATCCGTGCCGAGAGGCCGTGCGCGGCGAGCCCGGCCAGCGTCGCGTCGAGGAAGGCCTGCGTCTGGGCGACCGCGTCCTCCGGCGCGTAGAGCAGGAGCCCCTCGAAGGCGAGCCCGTCGCGGGAGGCGATGTCGCGCGCGAGGCTCACCGCCTCCTCGGGCGTGGTGACGCCGGCCCGCGCGCGGCCCGTGTCGCACTCGACGACGACGCCGAGGGGGCGCCCGGCGATCCGCGCCGCCTCCGGCAGCCCCGCGACCACGGTGGCGTTGTCGGCCGCCACCGTCACCCGCGTCTCGCGCAGGAGCCGCCCGAGCCGCCCGACCTTGTCGGCGCCGAGGATGTTGTAGCTGATCAGGATGTCGTCGAGGCCCGCCCGCGCCATCACCTCGGCCTCGCCGAGCTTCTGGCAGGTGATGCCGCGCGCCCCCGCCTCGACCTGCATGCGGGCGAGGACGGGGCTCTTGTGCGTCTTGACGTGCGGGCGGTTGGCGAGACCCACGCCCGCGCAGGCAGCCTGCAGGCGGGCGACGTTGCGGGCGACCACTTCGAGATCGATCACGAGGGCGGGCGATCCGAACTCACGGGCGATGCGGGCGGCGAGGCTGGGCATGGGGCGCTCCTGCGGGGACGCCCACGCGTAGCATGCACGGGCCGCGCACGCGACGGGCGCGCCCCGCGAGGTCGCATGAGCGCCGGCGCCCGCTCAGCGCGGCTCGCTCATCAGCCCCTTAACGATCGCGAAGCAGCCCAGCAGCAGCACGATCGTGAACGGGAAGCCGGTCGAGACCGCCATCGCCTGGAGCGCCGCGAGCCCGCCGCCCAGGAGGAGCGCGATGGCGATGAGGCCCTCGAACACCGCCCAGAACACCCGCTGGGGCACAGGCGCATTGACCTTGCCGCCGGCCGTGATCGTGTCGATCACGAGCGAGCCGGAATCCGACGAGGTCACGAAGAACACGATCACGAGCAGGATGCCGACGAAGGAGGTGATCTGCGTGAGCGGCAGGCCCTGGAGCATCTCGAAGAGCTTGAGCTCGAGCGGCGCGTCCTGCACGGCGGTGATGCCCTGGCTGACGATCTGGTCGATCGCGGTTCCGCCGAAGGCCGTCATCCACAGGACGGAGACGAGCGAGGGGATGATCAGCACGCAGGTGAGGAACTCGCGCACCGTCCGCCCGCGCGAGACGCGCGCGATGAACATGCCCACGAAGGGCGACCAGGAGATCCACCAGGCCCAATAGAAGGCCGTCCAGCCCTGGGAGAAGTTCGCGTCCTCGCGCCCGATCGGGTTCGACAGCGCCGGGAGGTACGTGACGTAGGCCCACAGGTTCTGGAAGAAGCCGCCGAGGATCAGCACCGTCGGCCCGACGAGGATCACGAAGCCGAGCAGCAGCGCCGCGAGCGTCATGTTGATCTCGGAGAGCCGCTTCACGCCTGCATCGAGCCCCGCCACCACGGAGAGGAGCGCGATACCCGTGATGGCGAGGATGAGGATCACCTTCGACCCGTCGCTGTCCGGCAGGCCGAAGAGGAAGGCGAGCCCCGCGTTCGCCTGCTCGGCGCCGAAGCCGAGCGAGGTGGCGAGGCCGAACAGCGTCGCGAACACGGCGAGCACGTCGATGACGTGGCCGGTCCAGCCCCAGACCCGCTCCCCGAAGATGGGGTAGAAGATCGAGCGGATCGTGAGCGGCAGGCCCTTGTTGTAGGAGAACAGCGCCAGCGCCAGCGCCACGATGGCGTAGATCGCCCAGGGGTGGAGCGCCCAGTGGAAGATCGTCGCGGCCATGCCGAGCCGCACCGCCTCCGCCTGGTCTCCCGCCGCGCCGCCCAGCGGCGCCCAGTCGGTGCGCACGCCGCCCTCGGTGGCGACCCCGCCGATCGCGGTGGAATAGTGCGAGATCGGCTCGGAGACGCCGTAGAACATCAGCCCGATGCCCATGCCGGCGGCGAACAGCATGGCGAACCAGCCCGTGTAGGAATAGTCCGGCGTGGCCTCCTTGCCGCCGAGCCGGACCCGGCCGAGCGGGCTCGCGATCAGGGCGAGGCAGAGGATCACGAAGACGTTCGCCGCGCCGAGGAAGAACCAGTCGAGCGTCGATGTGAGAAAGTCGCGCAGGCCCGCGAAGAGCGGCTCGACGCTGTTCTGGAAAGCGAGCGTCAGCACCACGAACGCGACGATGGTCAGCCCCGAGATGAGGAAGACCGGATTGTGGATGTCGAGCCCGAACGGGCCGACCTGGAGCTCGACGTTGTCCTGGCCGATCGTGTAGTCGGTGTCGATCAGGGCCGTGGCCCCCTCCGGCGCCGGGATGGCGTCGATCCCGGTCGTATCGGGTGCGCGCGTCGCGTCGTCGTTCATGGGAGCCAACCTCGCTGCTCGTGGTTCTGCCGCTCGTCGTCACGTCCGCGTCGCGCGCTCAGCGCACCAGGAAGACCGAGATCGCGGCGTGGCTCGCCAGCCGCCCGCCGTGGGACGGTACCAGCGCATCGCCGATCGTCGGCGCGTGAGACGCCATCACGACGAGGTCCGCGCCGGTGTCGGCGACGGCCTTCAGGATCGTTTCGTCGATCTGGGTCGCCGGGTCGTGGGCGGTGTAGGCGCGCGCCTCGACCGCGATGCCGGCGGCGGCCGCCGTCTCCTCGGCGAAGGCGGCGAGCTTGCGCGCGTATTCCGGCGGATTGTGGGCGACCGCGCTCGGCGTGGCCTCCGTCACGCCCACGAGCACGACGGGAATCGCCCAGTGGCGCGCCAGCTCGACGGCGGTGTCGATGGCCTTGGCGAGCCGATCACGATGGGCGAGATCGATCGGCGCGAGGATCTTGCGATACACCGTGGCCCCTCCCGGTCCGCTGCGACGCACTCCAGACGGTCCGACGCGATGCGCGACAGCAAAAGCCGCCGCACGCGTCGTCCCGACCGCGGTGAAGCTACGGCAGATACGGGCGCACTACAACGATGTTTCGTGGCTTTGATTCCACGACCGATGGGAATAGCCTCGCGCGCGGGCGCGCGCGTCACGAGGAGTTGTGCGAAATCGACGCGCGATCGTCGCGAATCGTCACGGTGCGTTCGTCTCCGCGAGCCGATGAACGAAGGAACCCCGCTCCCGGAGGAGCGGGGTCCGAGGGTCCCCGAGGGGACCGGTTCCCGAGACGCGGAGAGGCCCGATCAGCGGAACAGCGAGAGGATGTTCTGGCTGTTCGAGTTGGCGATCGAGAGCGCCTGAATGCCCAGCTGCTGCTGCACCTGGAGCGCCTGCAGGCGCGTCGACTCCGCGTTCATGTCGGCGTCCACGAGCTGGCCCACGCCGCGGTCGATCGAGTCCTTGAGGCCCTTCACGAAGTCCTGCTGGAGACCGATGCGGTTCTTGATGGCGCCGAGGTTCGTGGCCGCGTCCGTGATGTCGGACAGGGCCGCGTCGACGAGGCCGATCAGCTGCTGCATGTCCGCCGCCGTGTCGGCGTCGGCCGCAGCCGCGTTCACGTCCAGGTCGACGACGCTGGTGCCGGTCACGGACGCGCCGGCCAGCGCGAACGCACCCGAGCGATCCTGGTCGAGGATGCCCGCGGCGGCGGCGTTCGTGTCGACGAGCAGCGTGCCCGTGATCGCCACCGTGGTCGTCTCGAGGCTCACCGCGCCCGTGGCCGTGCGGGTGAAGGACGAGACGATCTCGCGGTTGGCGGCCGCGGCGGCGTCGGTCGAGTCGAACGAGAGCCAGTTCTCGCCGTTGAAGACCGCCGAGGAGGCGATCGTGTTCAGCTGGTTCTGGAGCTCGCTGATCTCGCTCTGGATCTTGCCGCGATCGACGCCCGGCTGAGCCGCGGCGGTGATCTTGGCCTTGATCTCGGAGACGACCTCGACCGTGGAGTTCAGCGCGGTGTACATGACGTCCACGGTGGCGGCGCCGAGGCCGAGGGCGTCCTGCACGGCGCTGAGCGCCTTGTTGTCCGAGCGCATCGTGGTCGCGATGGACCAGTACGCCGCGTTGTCGGCAGCGGAGGAGACCCGCTGGCCGGTGGAGATGCGGTTCTGCGTGACCTCCATCTTCTTGTTGGTGGAGGTCAGCGTCTGCAGCGCCGTCATCGCGGCGGAGTTGGTCAGAAGGCTCGACATGGTGATGTCCCTTTCGATTGCGGTTGGAAGAGGGACATCCCGGGCTTGCACCGGGATGACGGAGCGGCGTCATGCCTCGGAGCCATCGGGTTCGGCATCCGTCCGTCATGAGGGTGAGCCTCGCGCGGCGAGCTTGCGCGAGGCTTGCCGCGTGGTCGCGTGCGCGGGCAGCCGGCTCAGCCGCCCGCCTTCTCCCGCGCCTTCTCGGCCATGACCTCGTCGCGCAGCGCCCGACGCAGCATCTTGCCGACGTTGGTCTTGGGCAGCGCCTCGCGGAAGTGGAAGTGGCGGGGCACCTTGTAGCCGGTGAGGTTGGCCTTGCAGAAGGCGCGCAGCTCCTCCGCGCCGAGGCTCTCGTCACGCTTGACGACGTAGGCCGCCGGCACCTCTCCCGAGTGCGAATCGGGCACGCCGATGACGGCCGCCTCGAGCACCTTCGGATGCGAGGCGAGCACGTCCTCGACCTCGTTGGGATAGACGTTGAAGCCCGAGACGAGGATCATGTCCTTGATCCGGTCGACGATGCGCACCTGGCCGTCGGGCTGGAGCACGGCGATGTCGCCGGTCCGGAAGAAGCCGTCGGGCGTCATCACCTTGGCGGTCTCGTCGGGCCGGTTCCAGTAGCCGGCCATCACCTGCGGGCCGCGCACGCACAGCTCGCCCGTCTCGCCGTAGGGCAGCACGGCGCCGTCCGGGGAGCAGACCTGGACATCGGTCGAGGGCAGGGGCAGGCCGATCGTGCCGGTGAACTCCTCGATGTCGAGCCGGTTCACGCAGACGACCGGCGAGGTCTCCGAGAGGCCGTAGCCCTCGACGATCGGCTTGCCGGTGAGCGCCTTCCAGCGCTTGGCGACCGCCGCCTGCGTCGCCATGCCCCCCGAGATGCAGAAGGCGAGGCTCGAGAAGTCCACCTTCTCGATGCCCTTCGCGTTGGCGAGCGCGTTGTAGAGCGTGTTCACCAGAACCATCATGGTGAAGCGCTTGCCCTCGAGCGTCTTGACGAAGCCCGGGATGTCGCGCGGGTTGGCGACGAGGATCTGCTTGGCGCCGAGCCGCACCATGAACAGGCCGCAGGCGGTCAGCGCCAGGATGTGGTAGAGCGGCAGTGCCGTGACCATCACGTGGTCGGTGCGATCACCGGCATAGGGGCGCAGCCAGGCCTCGGCCTGGAGCACGTTCGCGACCACGTTGCGGTGGAGCAGGGTCGCGCCCTTGGCGACGCCCGTCGTCCCACCCGTGTATTGGAGGAAGGCGACGTCGTCGAGCCCGATGTCCACCGGCGCGGGCGGCCGCGCGCCGCCCTCCTTCACCACCTGCGGGAAGCGTACCGCGCGCGGCAGCGAATACGGCTTCACCGCCTTCCTCACCTTGCGCGAGACGAAGTTGATCAGGTGCCCCTTGAGGCCGAGCAGGTCGCCCGGTGCCACGACGACCACGGTCTCGAGCGCCGCGAGCGCGGGCGCCGCCTCCTCGACCGTGTGGCCGAAGTTCTCCAGCACGAACAGCGCCTTGGCGCCCGCATCGTTGAGCTGGTGCGTCAGCTCGCGGGCGGTGTAGAGCGGGTTGACGTTCACCACCGCGAAGCCGCCCGTGAGGATGCCGAACAGCACCGCCGGGTATGCCATCACGTTGGGCATCATGATCGCGACGCGGTCGCCCTTCCTCAGCCCGCTCGCCTGCAGCCAGGAGGCGACGGCGGCGGCGACGCGGCCGAGCTCGGCGTAGGTCATCTCCTTGCCGAAGCTCTCCAGCGCCGGGCGCGCGGCGAAGCGTGCCACGCCGTCGCGGAAGAGGTCGGCGAGCGTGCCGGCGGCCTCGACGTCGATCGACGGCGGCACCGCGGCCGGATAGTGGGCGTGCCAGGGGCGCCCCTCGTCGAAATGGGGAAGCGGTGCGGTGCTCGATGCCACGGGCGTCCTCCTGAGGCTCGCGCGATCCTTCGGATCGCCTGTTTTTAAAATTGCGCAATCTCTTTAGTGCCACAACTTTTCGATTTGTCGAGCAGGCGCATCGAAAATCCCGGGGGCTTCGTTTATATACAGCAGGAACCTGTTCTTAGGCGTCGTCGGTGCGACGCGCTCCCCACCTCACG
Source organism: Salinarimonas sp. NSM (assembly GCF_052380005.1). Lineage (NCBI taxonomy): Bacteria > Pseudomonadati > Pseudomonadota > Alphaproteobacteria > Hyphomicrobiales > Salinarimonadaceae > Salinarimonas > Salinarimonas sp. NSM. The sequence continues at coordinate 16,261 of NZ_JBQTCJ010000056.1, read as the reverse complement.
ATGGATGCCTTAGGTTGCCAAAGCGCAAGGATCGGATCGAGCCCACCGACGTCTCCGGGCTTCCGTCGCGGGAGGCGGTCGTCGCCTTCGTGCGGTCCCAGCCCGGCAAGGTGGGCAAGCGCGAGATCGCGCGCGCGTTCGGCATCACCGGCGGCGACAAGATCTGGCTCAAGCAGCTGATCCGCGACCTCGAGGACGACGGCATCCTCGAGCGCCGCCGCAAGAGCCTGTTCAAGGCGGGGGGACTGCCGTCGATGACGCTCGCGGACGTCGTCGCGCGCGATGCCGACGGCGAGCTGATCGCCGTGCCCGCGGAATGGGACGCCGACACGCTCGGGCCGGCGCCGAAGATCCTGATCGAGGCCACGCGGCGCCCGCGGCCGGGCCAGCCGGCGCCGGGTGTCAACGACCGGGTGCTGATGCGCGTGCAGGAGACGGGGGACGCCGAGGGGCCCCCCTACCTCGGCCGCGTCGTCAAGGTGCTCGAGAAGAGCCGCGCCCAGGTGCTCGGTATCTTCCGGCCGCTGCCGGGCGGCGGCGGGCGGCTCGTGCCCGTCGAGAAGAAGGCGCAGGGGCGCGAGATCGCGATCCGCCCCGGCGACGAGGGGGATGCCCGCGAGGGCGACCTGGTGTCGGCGACGCTGACCTCGAGCCCGCGCGCCGTCGTGCCGCTCGCTCGCGTGCGCGAGCGGCTCGGCTCGGTGAAGTCCGAGAAGGCGGTGAGCCTGATCGCGCTCGTCGCCCACGGCATCCCCCACGTCTTTCCCAAGGGCGTGCTCGACGAGGCCGCGGGCATGGCGCCCGTGCGGCTCGACGCGGACGGTCGGGAGGACTGGCGCGACCTGCCCCTCCTCACCATCGATCCGCCCGACGCCAAGGACCACGACGACGCCGTCCACGCGCGGCCGGACGACGACCCGGCCAACGAGGGCGGGCACGTGCTCACCGTCGCCATCGCCGACGTCGCCGCCTACGTCCGCCCCGGCTCGGCGATGGACCGCGAGGCGCAGGTGCGCGGCAACTCGGTCTACTTCCCCGACCGGGTGGTGCCGATGCTGCCCGAGCGCATCTCGAACGACCTGTGCAGCCTTCGCCCGCACGAGGACCGTCCGGCGCTCGCCGTGCGGATCACGGTGGGCAGGGACGGGCGCAAGATCCGCCATTCCTTCCACCGCATCGCCATGCGCTCGGCGGCGAGGCTCGCCTATGCGCAGGCGCAGGCCGCGATCGACGGCGCGCCCGACGACGTCACCGGGCCGCTGCTGGAACCCGTGCTGCGGCCGCTCTGGGAGGCCTATGCCTGCGTGCTGAAGGCGCGCGAGGCGCGCGATCCGCTGGCGCTCGACCTGCCCGAGCGCAAGATCGTGCTCAAGCCCGACGGCACCGTCGACCGGGTGCTCACCCCCGAGCGGCTCGATGCGCACAAGCTCATCGAGGAGTTCATGATCCTCGCCAACGTCGCGGCGGCGGAGGCGCTGGAGAAGGCGAAGGTACCCTTCGTCTACCGCGCGCACGACGAGCCCTCGCTCGAGAAGATGCATGCGCTCGGCGAGGTGCTGGCCTCCATCGCGATGAAGCTGCCGAAGTCCGGCCCGGTGCGCGCGACGCTGTTCAACCGCGTGCTGAAGGCGGTCGACGGGATGGAGCACGAGACCTTCATCAACGAGGTGATCCTGCGCACGCAGGCTCAGGCCGAGTACACGGCCGAGAACTACGGCCATTTCGGCCTCAACCTGCGCCGCTACGCCCACTTCACCTCGCCGATCCGCCGCTACGCCGACCTGATCGTCCACCGCGCACTGATCCGCGGCCATGGATTCGGGCCGGGCGGCCTGCCGGCGGACACCGACGCCGGCACCCTCGCCGAGGTCGCCGCGCAGATATCGGCGGCCGAGCGGCGCGCCATGGTCGCCGAGCGCGAGACGATCGACCGCTTGATCGCGCACCACATGGCCGAGCACGTCGGCGAGACCTTCACTGGCCGCATCTCCGGCGTGACCAAGGCGGGCCTGTTCGTGAAGCTCGCCCAGACCGGCGCCGACGGGTTCGTGCCGGCCGCGACGATCGGTGCCGACTTCTATCGCTGGGACGAGGGCACCCATGCGCTCGTCGGGGCGCGAACCGGAGAGACCTTCCGCCTCGGCGACACCGTCGAGGTGAAGCTCGTCGAGGCCGCGCCGATCGCCGGCGCGCTGCGATTCGAGCTCCTCTCGGAGGGAAGCGCCGGCACGCCCTCCGGCACGGGACCCGGCGGACGCCGCAGCGGCCTGCGCGAAGGCGGCCCGCGGCGCTCCAAGGGACCCAAGCAGAAGGGGTTTCGCGACAGGCCGAAAGGAGGCGCGACCAAGGTCAAGGTGAAGCGCAAGCGGTGAGCGGCGCGCCTCGCGCGGCTCACCCGCGAGGGGGCGCTGGCCTGATCAGCGCGTCGCGCGCCGCAGCTCCCGGTCGAGCGCCGCGCGGAAGGCGGAGCGATCCCGCGGCGAGAAGGGCTTCGGGCCGCCGGTGACGGCGCCCGCCTCGCGCAGGTCGCTCATCAGGTCGCGCACGGCGCGCGCCATGCCGATCGACTGGGCGTCGAACACCTTGCCCGTCGGCGCGAGCGCCACCGCGCCGGCCTTCACGCAGCGATCCGCCAGCGGCACGTCGGCCGTGACGACGACGTCGCCCGGCGCGACCCGCTCGGCGATCCAGTCGTCTGCGACGTCGAGCCCGCCCGGCACGATCACCCGCTCGATCGCGGGATCGGGCGGCACGCGCATGAAGGCGTTCGAGACCACCTTGATCGCGACGCCGAAGCGGGCGGCGACGGCGTAGCACTCGTCCTTCACGGGGCAGGCGTCGGCGTCGATGTAGAGGGTCGTCATGGGGCGGGTTTCGCGGGGCGCGGCGGCTCACGCACGGTCGCCGTCGCCCTCGTTCTGGTTGGCGGCGCCGGCGGGCCAGGGGGCGACGCGCGCATCCGCCAGCGCCTCGGCCAGGCGTCGCGTGTTCTCCTGCGGCGACCGGGGCGGGCCATCGAAGGTCACCGCCTGGATGTCGATGCCGGCGTTGAGCGAGCCCAGCACGAGGTTGAAGAACACCGTCACGTCCTGGTGCGCGAACTCGAGGTCGAGCGAGACCGCCGGCATGCCGCCCCAGCGCAGGTCGACGTCGGCACGCAGGCCGTAGCGCAGCGTGCCCGGCTTGAAGAACAGCTCCGTCGAGGAGGCGACGAGGTCGTCGATGTTGCCGTGCTGCTCGGCATGGACGTAGCGGGCGAGCACGGCGAGGTCCACGAGGCGCAGCTCGGCCGCGACGCCCTGGATGGCGTCGGCGAGGATCTTCTCGCGCTCCTTCAACCTCGGCCGTTTGCCACTCATGGAATTAACGCTTTCTCAACTCGCTCTCTCGCTCTTGCGATAGTAGAAGAAGTACAGGAGTTCCGCAACGACGCGGTAGAACTCGGCCGGGATCGGCCGGTCCACCTCCACAGCGTCGTACATGGACCTTGCCAGGGGCTTGTCCTCGATGACGGGAATGCCCCGGCTCTCGGCGATCTCGCGGATCTTGAGCGCGACGAGGTCCTGCCCCTTGGCCACGACCACCGGCGCGCCGCCCTCCTCGCGCACGTAGCGGAGCGCGATGGCGAAGTGGGTGGGGTTGGCGATGACGATCGTGGCGCGCGGCACGTCGGCGATCATGCGCCGGCGGGCGCGGTCGCGGGCGAGCGAGCGCATGCGCGCCTTCACCAGCGGGTCGCCCTCCGCCTGCTTGTGCTCGTCCTTGAGCTCGCGCTTGGACATCCGCAGGTCCTTTCGCCACTTGAAGCGCGAGAAGGCGATGTCGGCGACGACGAGGAGCACGATCGCGACGCACACGGCGGCGAGGAGGCGGATCGTCAGCGAGAGGATGATCTCGGGAATCTGGGTCGGGTCGGCGTACATGGCGCTCACCACGCGCCAGGCGTCGGCGCGCGCGAGCAGCGCGAGGACGGCGGCGACGACGAGGAACTTGAAGACGGCCTTGGCGAGCTCCATCCAGCCCTGGGCGCCGAAGATCCGCTTGAAGCCCTGTGCCGGCGACAGCCGCGAGAGCTTGGGCTGGATGCGGTCGTAGGCGACGCGCGGCGCGTTCTGCAGGACGCTGGCCGAGAGGCCGAAGACGAAGAGCACGGCGACGATCGGCATGAGGAAGGCGCCCGCGCCGAGGGCGATGACGTGCATGAGCCTGGTTGCGTCCGTGCCGTCATGGAGCGCGAGCCCTCCCGGATCGTCGATCATGCGTGCCAGGAACTCGACGAGCTCCCGCGCGTCGTCGGCGACGACGAAGTTCCCCAGAGCGAGCGCCGCGAGCACGGCCGCGAAGGTCGCGGCCTCCTTCGATACCGGCACGTTGCCCTTGTCGAGCGCGTCCCGGATCTTCTTCTCGCTCGGCTCCTCGGTCTTGGAGCTCTTGTCCTCGTCGTCCGCCATCGCCCCCTCCGCCCGCGCGCCGTGCCGTCACGAGTAGAAGGCGCGGTCCTCCTGGTCGGCGTTGAGCTCGATCTCGCCGCGCCCCGCCATCTCGAGCGCTAGGTCGGTGATGGCGCGGCGCGCCTCGATGACGTCGCGCTGCGGCACCGGCTCGCCGGAGACGAGCTCGTGCTCGACCATGCGCCGCGCCCGCGAGCCGAGCGAGGAGAGGATCGCGTCGCGGAAGGCGGCGTCGGTGCCCTTGAGGGCGGTGACGATCCGGTCCGTCGCGATCTGGTCGAGGATCGCCATCCGCGCGCGCGGCGTGAGCTTGATGACGTCCTCGAAGGTGAAGAGCAGGCCCTTGAGCACCTCCGCGGTCTTCGGCCGCGTGTCGGCGAGCGAGGAGAGCACGTCCTCCATCTGCTCGCGCTCCATCTTGTTGATGATGTCGGCCATGCGCGCGTGGGTGTCGGTGCCCATGTTGCGCGCGAAGTTGAGCATGAAGTCCTCGTGCAGCGTCTTCTCCACGATGCGCATCGTGTCCTCGACGACGGGCTTGAAGGACAGCATCCGGCGCATGAGGGAGTTGCGCATGTCGTGCGGCAGCAGGCCCATGACCTTCGCCGCGCAGCTCGGCTTGACCTTGGAGAGGATCATCGCCGCCGTCTGGGGGTGCTCCTTGAGCAGGTAGGCGGCGAGGATCGATTCGGAGACGCCCGAGATCCGCTCCCAGATCGAGCGGTTGGCGTTGCCGAGCACGTCCGACATGATCTCGGAGACCTGGTCGGGCGGCAGCACGCCGGTGAGCAGCCGCTCGACCTCGTGCGCCGTGCCGTAGAGGCTCGTGCCGTTCGTGATGTCGGAGGCGAACTCCTCCACGAGGCTCTCGAGCTCGGGTGCCGAGATCGGCCCGAGATCGGCGGCGGCGCGGGAGATCCTCTTGAGCTCCTCCGGGTCGAAGCGGGCCAGCAGGCGCCCCGCCACGTCCTTGCCGAGCGCGAGCAGCAGCGCCGCGACCTTCTCCGGGCCCTGGAGGACGCGCGGGCCGGGGAGGTCGCCGGTCATCGTCGCGGGGATCGCCATCGTCGTCGTCCCCCTCAGGCGCCGGGCGCCGGCGTGCCGACGATCTCGGTGAGCGAGACGCCGAAGCGCGAGTTGTCGTCCTCGACCACGACCACCTCGCCGCGGGCGACGACGCGGCCGTTGACGACGACGTCGACGGGCTCGCCGACGCGGTGGTCGAGGGGCACGACCGCGCCGCGGCCGAGCTTCATCAGGTTGGCGACGGGCATCGTCGCCGAGCCGAGCACGACCTGCAGCGAGACGGGGATGCGCATGATGGCGTCGAGGTTGCCGTGTGCGCGGGCCTGGCCGATCGTGTCGGCGGCGACCTCGGTCGCGCGGCCCCTGCCGCTCGCGTCCTTGCCGAGGTCGATCGTCTCGTGCGCCTCCGCCAGGGGGGCGTCGGCGGCGAGGTCGGCGCCGAGATCGGCGGGCTTGGAATTGGGCTTCTTGACGGGCATGGCGGGTCTCTCTCGCGAAAACGGGTGGTCTCTGGGCTCCGGCGGCTCAGGCGCCGTCGGGCAGGCGCTTCACGACGACGGTGGGCCAGGCGAAGGGCTTGGGCTTCTGGTCGGGGCGCGGCCGGAAGGGCGGGGGCGTCTCGGCGGGCTCGTCGCCCGCGAGGCGGATGGGCTCGCGGGTGGACGCCGGCGCGGGTGCGGAGACGGGCGCTGCCTCGCGGGCGGCCTCGAGCCGCTCCATCACGCCGCGCGCCTCCTCGATGCGCTCGCCGAGCGCCGCGAGGACGGTGGCGCCCTCGGTCTGGACGCTCTCGACGGCGCGCTCGACGCCCTCCACGGCGCGCCCGGTCTGGGCGAGGATCGCCGCGTAGTCCGCGTTGTAGCCGCGGAAGCGCCGGAACTCGCGGCGCAGCCCGATCGCGTAGGCTACGGTCGCGAGCAGGGCCGCGACGAGCACGAGGTCGAGGAGGGTGAGCGTCTCAATCGGAAGCGAGGTCATCGATGAACTCCTGGTCCTCGTCGATCACGTCCTCGACCTCGAGCACGTAGGCGCCCTGCGACTGGCCCAGCCGGCAGCGGAACAGCGCCTGCCCGTTGCAGTCGAGCCGCACCTTCGTGCGCGGCGTCGCCTGCAGCTCGATGACCTGCCCCACCTCGAAGGCCGCGACCTCGCCGAGGTCGACGGTGCGCTCCTCGAGCACGGCCTCCAGCGAGACGGTGGTGCGCGAGACCTCCGACTGCATCTGCTTCGACCAGCGCGGGTCGGCGGTCGCCACATCGCCGGAGACGACGTGTGCGAGGCTCTGGCGCATCGGCGAGAGGGCGGACTGGGGGATGATGACGAACATCTCGCCGCCGCGGCCGAGCGCCTGGATCAGCAGCTTCGCCACGACCGCGAGGTTGTTGCGCCGCCCGATGATGGCGAAGTCCATCCGCGTCTCGGTGCGCTCGAGCTTGAGCTGCGTGCGCGAGATCGGCGCGAAGGCGGCCTGGACGGCCTTGCCGGCCTCCTCGAACAGCGCCTGGGCGACCTTCATCTCGATGTTGGAGAAGCCGCGCTCGTCGTCCACCGGCGGCTCCGAGCCGTCCGAGCCGAAAAGGACCTCGATCATCGTGAAGACGAAGTCCCGGTCGAAGCCCACCAGGATGCGGGTGTCCCAGTCGACGGCGTGGTACATCGCCGCCACGGCGTTCGACTCGTAGTCCTCCAGGATGTCGCCGATGCGCCCGCTCTCGATGTTCGACACCGAGAAGTAGGAGGGCGAGGCCGACATGTGGCGAAGCCCGTCGGCGCAGTAGGTGGCCACACGATCGAAGATCACGTGCAGCATCGGCAGCCGGTCGATGGTTATCCCGGCGGCGTCGAGCAGGCGGTCGGAGACGCCGCCGGCGGCGGCCGCGGTCTGGAAGCTCTCGACGTTCATCTCACGCGGCTCCCTGCATGGCGGCACGGTCGTTGGCGGGCGCGCCGCGGGTCGACTGCGAGATCGTCTCGCTCTCGACCTCGTCGATGGTCGGGCGGTCGGAGGCGGCGATGGCCTTGCGGCCGTGCTCGACGGCGATCTGCGGCAGCGCTCCGTTCATGAAGGCGAGCAGCGTCTGCTTGGTGATGAGGTAGAGCCGCATCTGGTGCTCCCGCGTGGACTTGATCTTGATCGCGAGGGGCCCGACGAGCCCGTAGCTCATGAAGATGCCGGCGAAGGTGCCCACCAGCGCCGCGCCGATCAGCGAGCCCAGCAGCTGCGGCGACTGGTCGAGCGCGCCCATGGCCTTGATCACGCCGAGCACGGCGGCGACGATGCCGAGCGCCGGCAGCGCTTCGGCCACCGTCATCAGCGCGAAGTAGGGCTTGAGCTTCTCGCGGCGCTGCGTCTGGATCTCCTCGTCCATCAGCGCCTCGATCTCGTGGGGCCGGGCGTTGCCGATGATCATCAAGCGCAGGTAGTCGCAGACGAAGCCGGTCAGCTCCGGGCGCGCGAGCACCCGCGAGAAGCGCTGGAAGATCTCGCTCTCCTGCGGCGCGTCGATGTGCGGCTCGACCTCGTTGCGGCCCTTCGACCGGATCTCGCGGGTGAGGACGTAGAGCAGGCCGAGCAGGTCGAGGTAGTCGCGCTGCTTCGGGATCTGCCCGCGCATGGCCTCCACCGTGGCGCGCCCGGTGTCGCGCACGGTCTTGAGCGAGTTCGCGATGATGAAGGTGCCGACCGCGGTGCCGCCGATGATGACGAACTCCCACGGCTGCCAGATGACCGGGATGTGCCCCCCCATGGCGGCGAAGCCGCCGAGCAGCGAGGCCATCGTGATCACGATGCCGATGAAGACAGCCAAGGCACATGCTCCCCTTTGGTGCGCAGCGTGGGGAGAGGTGTAGGGGGGGAAGCTTGTGCGAGGGTGGTGGGGGGGAGGGGGAGGACGACGATCGGACGGTGTATTTGATTTGTTCTTGCTCAACCGCATCGATCCATGCAATCTCGGAGGCGTGATCTTTGCGAAGCCGGGGGGCGTCGCTGTGCCCGAGCCGATGTTCGAATGGGACGAACGGAAGAGACTGGACGTCCTGCGCACGCGCGAGGTCGACCTCCGCGATCTCGCCCCCGCATTCGAGGGTCCGATGATCACGCCGATCGATCGTCGAGGTCCGTACGGCGAGATCCGCTTCAGGGCGCAATGGCTGACGGGCGGCGTCCTTCATGTCATCGTCTATGCCGTGCGCGGCGCGGCGATACGCTCGATCACGGCCTGGAAGGCGGGGAGATCGGACCATGAGCGGTATCAGGCGCTATTCGCTGGGCGAGATCGAGGAGATGCGCCGGCGCGGTGAGGTTCGCGTGTTCGCGGACGCGCGGGAGGGCCCGGATTTCGACGAAGACGATTGGGAGGAGGCGTTCGCGGGAGAGGCGGATGCCGGCCCGCCCGGCACGGACGCCGTGACCGTGAGCCTCGACCGCGAGGTCGTCGAGGCGATCCAGCGCGAACGGCCCGAGGATTGGCAGCGCTGCATCGAGCAGGTTCTTCGAGAGCATCTCGCCCGCTCGCGCGGGGCTGCGGAGACCTCTCGGCACTCCCGGCGGCGATGACGGGCTGCCTCGACGGCGAGACATCGAGGCAGATGCGCATCCGCCCGCCCGTCCCGCTGACCGCGAGGCGCTCCTCGCGATCTCGCTCGCCACGGGCGACGCGGGCGGCGACGCCGCGCCTCTCCATCGCGACGGGGACCTGATCGGCCTGATCTATTCCGCGCCCTGCCTGGCGCTCGAGCCCGGCTCGGCGCTCGTCGCGCGGTACGAGGCGGGCGTCGTCGGCTTCGCCGTCGGAGCGGCCGACACGCGCGCTTCGACCCCTGCCGTCGTCAAGCGGAAGGCTCGCCCGACGGCGCGGTGATCGGCAGCGCGCAGCGCCAATGCACGGAGATCGCCCGCACGGCCGCGAAGGACGACGGCTCGTCCGGCGCGTAGCCGGCGGAGCCGGTGATGCCGACCACGCGGCAGTCGATCGTACCCGGGAGCGGATCGAAGCGGAACCGGCTCCCCTCTCTCCCGGGGTCGCCGGCCGCGGCGTCGGCACCCGTGCTGGAGACGAAGCGCAGGTAGCGCAGCTCCGTCGTGCCCTCGACCGTGACGACGGTCTCTCCGGCGGCGAGCGTCAGCGTCGACGGCGTCCCGCCCTCGCCGCCCACGCGGCCCAGCGCCGTCCCGTCGATCGAAAGCTCGAGGCCGTTCTGCATGGCGGGGTTGTTGCCGCCGTCGATCGTCCAGAGGGTCGCCGCGGTGATCCGCCCGCCGGGTTCCAGCTCGGCGAAATCCGGCACGCCGTACCAGAAATAGCCCACGGGCCCGTCGACGTAGTCGAGGATCGGCGGCTCGATCGGGGTCGTCACCGCCGGGTCGAAATGCGGCCACAGCTGGCTGATGGCGATGTATTCGTCGAGCTTCAGGGCGAGCGCGTTCAGGACCGTTTCGGCGTAGTACCGCCGCGAGTCGAGCTCGTCGGGCATCGACATCGGCATCCGCTTGCCATTGTAGGAATCGATGATCGTCTCGTCGTCCACGTAGATCATCTGGTCGCGCCGCTGCAGGATGCGCGCGCGCCCCTCGCTCAGCAGGTTCTGGTAGAGCGCGATGGAGTCGCGCAGCTCGCCGGTGAGGATGTCGATCTCGGCCTGCGACGGCTCGCTGCCGTAGTAGTAGGCGTAGTGCTGCAGGTTCTCGCGCAGCGTCGCCAGGCGCAGCGTCGCGAAGGGCACCAGGAAGTAGAAGCGCTTCTCCGGCGCCTCGACGTCGACGAAGAAGGATTCGTAGTTGTTCACCAGCTCGTAGAGATTCTTGAAGTTATCCTTCTTGATCGGCTCCCAGTCGGGCGTTTCCGCGAAATCGCTGGCTGCCTTGTAGAGCGTCTCCAGGATGTCGTTGAGCGACTCGTAGGTGATCTGCCAGTAGACGCCGGTGATCAGCTGGTTGAGGTAGTTCTGGAACGAGCCCCAGACCTGGTCCTTCTGGTCGACGTCGGGCCACAAGCCGCGGACGAGCCCGCTGATGGCGCCGCCGATCCGCGGGATCAGCGCGAAGGCCGCAGCCGTGACGGTGCGGAAGATGTTGTTGACGGTCTGCGCATCGACGAAGCCCGTGCTCGTCTCCGCGGCGATGGGATCGCCGGGCGTCGCCTCCACGAACCCGGTGGGTCGCGTGTCGTAGAGCCGGAAGCTGCTGATGTTCCCGCCCATGCCGTAGAGGTCGAGGTCGTCGACCTTCGTGTTGGGGCCGAACATGGCCTGCTTTCCCTCGAACCCGTCGTCCTTGTAGACGACGAGCCAGGCACGGGTGCCGGTCATCAGCGAATCCGGCTCGTCGCCTTCCTTGTCGCCGTCCGACTGCGTGTAGTCGTCCAGGTCGGCGACGTAGAGCGTCCCGTCCTGCGCGTCGAACCGAAGCGTCGAGCCCATGCAGCCCTTGTCATCCCAAAATTGTATCCAGCATCCGTCGCTCATTGAGAGCCCCCCGACATCGCCCGCACGGCGGCGGCGGCTTCGCGGCGTGCGAAGCTCTGGTTGCCGGTGCCGCTCCTTCTAGGGCATCCGAAGGTAGAGCGATCCTGTGCGCGACCGCAACCATTTCGAGCAGTCGCGCGACGGCCCGCCCGTCCTCAACCAGCGCGTGATGCGGCGTCGGAACCCCGGGTCAGGGACCGCACGGCGGGGCGCCGCGCGCGAAGATGCGGTATGCTTCCAGTTGCGCCGGCGTCGTCGCCAGCGCCGCCGCTCACCACGCCAGCAGCTCCATCGCCGCCGTCGGCCGGTGCGCCTGGCCGTCGAACCAGGGGCCGGCGAGCGCCGGGTCGAGGCCGGTGCCGTCGAGGCGCAGCTCCTCGGCGTGGATGCCCTTGGCGATGAAGAGCGCGTCGGCGCCGATGCCGCGGGCGCCGGCGATGTCGGTGCGGATCGCGTCGCCGATGGCGATCGTGCGCGAGACGGGCAGATCGTCCACGCCGCGGATGCGCGCGGCCCGTGCCAGCGCCTCGCGGTAGACCGGCTCGTGGGGCTTGCCCATCCAGGTCGCCGCCCCGCCCATCTCCTCGTAGAGCGTGGCGAGCGCGCCGGCGCAGTAGACGAGCTGTCCGCCGACATCGACCACGATGTCGGGGTTGGCGCAGATCATCGGCAGGCTGCGCTCCGTCAGGCGCGCGAACAGCGGGCGGTAGTCGTCGGGCGTCTCCGCCCGGTCGTCCCACAGGCCCGAGCAGACGACGTAGGCCGCGTCCTCGGCTTCCGCGAAGCGCACCGGCAGGCCGTCGAAGATCGGGCGGTCGCGCTCCGGGCCGATGTGGAAGACGGGATCGGACAGGCGGGCCTCGACGGCCATGCGGGTGAGGTCGCCCGAGGTGACGACGTCGTCGTAGGCGGTGCGCGGCACGGCGAGCCGGTCGAGCTGGTCCATCACCGTCGCGCCGGGGCGCGGGGCGTTCGAGACCAGGACGACGGTGCCGCCCGCGCGGCGGAAGCGGGCCAGCGCGTCCGACGCACCGGGATAGGCCGAGAGCCCGTTGTGGACGACGCCCCAGACGTCGCACAGCACGACGTCGTAGCGCTCCGCGATGGCCGAGAAGCCCGGGATGAAGGCGACCGCCTCGACGGCGGCGCGGGCGGCGGGGGCGTTCGCTTCGGACATCGGGCTCGCTCTCGGGCGGATCGGGCGCAAGGAGGATCGCGCGCAACGAGGCGCGCAGGGAGGATCGTCCGGCGGGTAGGCTCCTCGCCGTTCGCTGTCAACCGCGCCGAGGGCCGCGTGGCGGCTCGGCGGCTCACGTGCAGCCCATGCCGAGCCCCGCGAGCCCCTCGTCGAGGAGATCGCCCAGGTTGGGAATGCCCATCAGCCAGTCCGCCGGCGACAGCGCGCCGCTCGCCATGCGCTCGTGCGCCAGGCGATAGGCGTCCGGCCATTCCGCGGCCTCCATGTCGCCGCGGCCGACGAAGACGAGCGCGATCAGCGAGGCGGCCTCGTCCGTGTTCAGCCCGTCGATGACGAGGCGCATCTCCTCCTCGCCGCGGTCCGTGCCGCTCTCGGCGAGCGAGCCGAAATTGCGGTCGTCGGTCTCGTTCGATCCCGATTGCGGGTCGGTCATGCCCTCCTTCACGTCGAAGGCTCTGGCGTGGACGATCAGGTCGCAGACCTTCTCGAGCGCGATCTCCATGGGGTCACCTCGGGTACTTGGAAAGGGTGCTTGGAAACGAAGTCGCCACGGCAACGATCGAGGGGGGAGGGCGGTTCGCCAGCCCCGCGTGCGCTGCATGGAAGACGCGCATTCCATGGCGCTTGCGCGCGGGCGCGAACGGCCCGATTGAGAAGGCTTCGCCGCCCCTCGAGGCACGACCTCCATGACCCTCCTCCCGTCGTTCGAGATCGTCGGCGCGCTCGCCGCGACGCTGACCACGATCTGCTGGCTGCCGCAGGCCGTGCGCACCATCCGCACCCGCGAGACCCGCGCCATCTCGGCCCTGACGCAGGGCATCTTCGCGATCGGGCTCGCCTTGTGGCTCGTCTACGGGCTCGCCATCGGCTCCTGGCCGATCATCGTGGCGAACGCGCTCACCTTCCTGCTGGTCTCGACCATCCTCGCGCTCAAGCTGCGCTACGGCTGACGCGTCGCCCGCGCGCGCCGTCGCGCCCCGGTGTCAGGCTCGGGCAAGCTTCGCCCGCCAGGGTTCCCGACGAGAGCGGCCGTGCGCCGCGCCGTCGAGGACACCAGGGCAGGACATGACCGCTTACCAGCACGCCGACCGCCTGTGGGGCAACCTCCTGGAGCTCGGCACGAAGCGCCTCCTGACGCTCGCCGCGATCGGCATCGCCGTCATCGCCTCGGTCGTCGCCGGGGCCTACTATCTCGGCCGGCCCGAGATGACCGTGCTCTATGCCGGACTCGAGCGCGACGACGTCTCGCGCATCGGCTCGGCGCTCAACGACGCCGGCATCGACTTCGACGTCTCCTCGGCGGGGGACACGGTGATGGTGCGCCACGCGCAGACCGCGCGGGCGCGCATGCTGCTCGCCGAGAAGGGCCTGCCGTTCTCGGCCAATTCCGGCTACGAGCTCTTCGACAACCTCGGCTCGCTCGGCATCACCTCCTTCATGCAGGAGGTGACGCGCGTGCGCGCGCTCGAGGGGGAGATCGCCCGCACGATCCAGCAGATGCGCGGCATCGTGGCGGCGCGCGTGCACATCGTCCTCGCCGATCCGGGCTCGTTCCGGCGCGAGGCGCGCCAGCCCTCGGCCTCCGTCGTCGTGCGCGCCGAGACGGCGGACGTCGCCGGCCAGGCGCAGGCGATCCGCCACCTCGTCGCCGCCGCCGTGCCGGGGATGACGGTCGCGGGCGTCACGATCCTCTCCTCGGACGGGACGCTGCTCGCCTCGGGCGACGACGCCGCCGGCGCGGCGACCGGCCGGATCACGGCGCTCAACCGCGAGGTGAACCAGGAACTCGAGGATTCCGTGCGCCGCACGCTCGCGCCCTATCTCGGGCTCGAGAACTTCCAGGTCAGCGTCGCGGCGCGCATCAACACCGATCGCACGGTGACGAGCGAGACGATCTTCGACCCCGAGAGCCGGGTCGAGCGCTCGATCCGCATCGTGCGCGAGAACGAGGCCGCGACGAACCTCTCCCGCCAGACCCCCGTGACCGTCGAGCAGAACCTCCCCGAGGAGGAAGTCGCGGCGGACGGCGGCGAGCAGTCGAGCGAGGAGATGCAGCGCCGCGAGGAGCTGACGAACTACGAGATCTCCTCGCGCCAGGTCCAGGTCTCCTCGGACGGCTTCGCCGTCGAGCAGCTCTCCATCGCGGTGCTCGTCAACCGCACGCGCCTCGCCGACGCGCTCGGGCCCGAGGCGACGCCCGAGGACCTCGAGGCCGAGATCGCCGAGATCGAGGCGCTCGCCGCCACCGCCGCAGGCGCGGACGCCGCGCGCGGCGACACGGTGAAGGTGTCGGCAGTGAGCTTCCTCGACGGGGGCGTCGACATGGAGCCCGTGCCGGAGGTCGGCGTGCGCGACGTGCTGCTGGCGCAGGCCGGCAACATCGTCAACGCGCTCGCCATCCTGCTCGTCGCGCTCACCCTCGTCTGGTTCGGCCTGCGCCCCGCGCTCGCCGCGATCCTGGATCGGCCGAAGCCGCAGACGCAGATCGAGGAAGCGATGCCCGCGCTCGCCGACGGGCAGGCCGGGGAGGGTGCGCAGGCGATCCCCGCGATCGCGGACGCCTCCGGGCGCGCCGAGCCGCACGCCGCGCAGATCGAGGCGGCCACCGCCGCCATCGCCGCCCTGCCGACCTCCGTCAGCGCCGCCACGATCAAGCGCCTCGAGCAGATCGTGACCCGCAACGAGGACCAGGCGGCGCACATCCTCAAGCAGTGGATGCACGGGGAGACCGCCTGACATGCCGGCCTCCCTCATCGACGTCCTCGCCGAGATCGATCCGCGCCGGTCCCTCGCGGCGCAGGCATCCGAGCTCGACGTGATGCGGCAGGAGCCGCCCGAACCCCGATCCGAGATCGCGCACACGATTTCCCCCGCTTTCACGCCCCGCGGGCCGAGCCCCGAGGAGATCGAGGCGCGGGTGTCGCAGGCGGCAGCGCTGGTCGCGGCCGCCACCCGCGAGGAGGTGGAGGCGCATTGGGCGCAGGTCCTGGAGCGTGAGCGCGCCGAGGCGCTCACCGCCCGCGAGGCGGATCTCGCCCGCGCTCGCGCCGCCTGGGCGCAGGAGGAGGGTGAGCGGCTGGCGGAGGGCGTGCGCGAAGGACTCGCGGCGATCGAGGAGCGGATCGCGGAGGCCGCCGCCCGGGCGCTGGCACCGCTGCTGGAGGCCGCAGCGCGGGACAAGGCGCTCGTGGCCCTCGCGTCCAGCGTCGCGACGCTGCTGCGGGCCGAGCCTGCGCTCGTCCTCGCCGCGAGCGGCCCCGCCGACCTCGGCGCGGCGCTGCTCGCGCGCCTCGGCGACGCGGCATCGGCCGTGCGCTTCGTTCCGGCCGACACGACCGACGTCGTCGTGGAGGGCGAGGACGTCGTGATCGAGACCCGTCTGTCGGAATGGGCCCGGCGCGTCGCCGCCGAGGCCGCCTGAAGGAGCGCGCGCCGTGCAGGAGAACCAGGGCCACGAGCTCGTCATCATCCGCCGCCGCCCCGATCCGGAGGCGGACGAGCCCAAGGGCGGCGTCTGGAAGATCGCGTACGCCGACTTCATGACGGCGATGATGGCGTTCTTCCTGGTGATGTGGCTCATCAACGCCACCGACCAGGAGACCCGGGAGGTCGTCGCGACCTACTTCAACCCGATCCGCCTCGCCGAGGCGACGAGCGACCGCAAGGGCCTGCGCGACCCGGACGCCGCCTCCGAGGGCGTCGACCTGGAGGAGCGCTCGGACGCGCCGGTCACCGAGGCGGACGAGGCGCGCGTGGAGCCGCGAGCCCCGGCGCAGCCGGTCGAGCGGCGCTATTCCGAGACGGCCCTGTTCCAGGACCCCTACGCGGTCCTCGCCGAGCTCTCGGCCCAGGCGGCGTTCTCGCCGGCGACGCCCGCGGCCGGCATCGACGTGACGCCCGGGGAGCGGGGCGAGCCGGGGCTCGTGGGAGGCGACGCGTTCCGCGACCCGTTCGATCCGGTCTACTGGCAGCTCGCCCCGCAGGTGACGGTAGGCCGCGCCGACGGCGACGGGACCGGCGGGCCGATGGGCCAGCCCGACGCCGCCGCGCCCCTCGGGCTCGGCGGGCCCGCCGGCTCGGACGCGCAGGCGCTCGCCGCGCTCGCGCTTCCGCAGGGCGCGGC
>NZ_JBQTCJ010000055.1:0-34126 GCF_052380005.1 Salinarimonas sp. NSM | reverse complement strand
GGCCGAGGCGGCCCGGCGCGTCGCGGCGGAAGCGGAGCGTCAGCGGGTCGCGCAGGCGCAGAGCCGCGAGCGCGAGGCGCGCGAGCGGGCGGACGCGGCGCGCGTCGCCGAGGCGCGCCGCCAGGAGCAGCAGCGGGAAGAAGAGGCGCGGGCGAGCCGCATCGCCGAGGAGGCGGACCGCTTCGATCCGTCCGACATCGCCTCGATCCTGCGCACGACGGAGGACGCCGCCTCGACCGGCGCCGCCGCCGCCGAGATCAACCGGACCGCCTCGCTCGGCACCGACACCGGCACGTCGCCGCGCCTCAACCCGAGCATGCGCGACCAGCTCGTCGGGCTGATCACGGCGCAGCTGCGCTCGTGCTGGGACGTGCCGATCGCCGCGCAGGCGATGCAGAACCCGCCGGTCGCCGCCGTGCGCATGGCGCTCGCCCAGGACGGCAGCCTCGTCACGGAGCCGCAGGTGACCAACACCTCGCCGGACCCGCTGTTCAGGTCGGTGGCGGATTCGGCGCTGCGTGCCACGAGACGGTGCGCGCCGCTCCAGATTCCGGCCCAATTCGCCCCCTATTACGAGGACTGGAGGAACCTGACGGTGAACTTCAATCCGCTGTTCTCGTGACGGCGTCGGCCGCTCCGGCGCCCGCGCGCGCGTCTCCTCGGCGCGCGCCTCGACCGCAAGCCCCTCGACAGGCGGCCGCCCCCGGCCGCGAACCCGGACACCCGACCATGCGCCTCGTCCTCAACGCCCTGCGGATCGGCCTCCTCGCCGTCGGGGTCGCCGCCACGGCCGGCCTCGTTCCGGCGCTCGCCCCCACGCCCGCGCGCGCCGAGCTCGTCGTCGACGTTCAGGGCGGCCAGTTCCAGCCGATGCCGATCGCCATCGCCGAATTCGTCGGCGAGGGAAATCTCGGCCCGCAGATCTCCGGCATCGTCTCGGCGAACCTCGCCCGCTCCGGCTATTTCGCGCCGCTGGATGGCAGCCGCTTCCCCGAGCGGACGCCGGCCTTCGACGCCGCGCCGCAGTTCGACCTGTGGCGCCAGGCGGGCGTGCAGGGCCTCGTCACCGGCCGCGTCACCCGCGACGGCCAGGGGCGGCTGCGCACCGAGTTCCGGTTGTGGGACGTGCAGACCGGCCAGCAGATCACCGGGCAGCAGTTCTTCACCGATCCGAACAACTGGCGCCGGGTCGGGCACATCATTTCGGACGCGGTCTTCACCCGCATCACCGGGCTCGCCGGCTTCTTCGACACCCGCATCGTCTTCGTCGACGAGACCGGGCCGAAGGAGAACCGCTTGAAGCGGCTCGCCATCATGGACCAGGATGGCGCCAACGTGCGCTACCTGACGCCGGGCGACAACTCGGTGGTGACACCGCGCTTCTCGCCGCGCGCACAAGAGATCGCCTTCATGGCGCAGGTCTCCGGCGAGCAGCCCCGCGTGCAGGTGCTCAACCTCGAGACGGGCGCGCGCCAGGCGGTGGGCAACTTCCCCGACATGACCTCGAGCCCGCGCTTCTCGCCCAACGGCCGCTCGATCGTGATGACGCTCCAGCAGGGCGGCAACGCCAACCTCTACCTGATCGACCTCGTCTCGCGCACGATGACGCGGCTGACCTCGACGCTCGCCATCGACACCTCGCCCTCGTTCTCGCCGGACGGGACGCAGATCGTGTTCGAGAGCGACCGCGGCGGCTCGCAGCAGCTCTACACGATGGGCGCGGACGGCTCGAACCCGCAGCGCATCTCCTTCGGCGAGGGCTCCTACTCGCAGCCCGTCTGGTCGCCGCGGGGCGACTGGATCGCCTTCACCAAGATGCGCGGCGGCCAGTTCTCGATCGGCGTGATGCGCCCCGACGGCTCGGGCGAGCGCATCCTGACGGAAGGCTTCCACAACGAGAGCCCCGCCTGGGCGCCGAACGGGCAGTATGTCGTGTTCTTCCGCGATCCCGGCGGGCAATCGGGCGGGCAGCTCTACATGGTCGACATCACCGGCCGCGTCGAGGTGCCGATCCCGACGCCGGGCTACGCCTCCGACCCGACCTGGTCGCCGCTGCTCTCGGACATCCGCTGAGGGGGACGCCCCTCAGCCGCCGGCCTTGATCCCCTCGAAGAAGCCGTCGTTGGCGCAGAACGAGGGGGCGTGATCGGCGCTCTCGTGCGCGTCGAGCCAGGAGCGGCAGGCGCCCTCGTGCGCGCAGCCGGCGCAGCGGCGCGCCGCCTGGGCGAGCGCGACGTCGAGGCCGCGAGCGGAGAGCGCGTCCGGCTCCAGGTCGAGCCGGCGCATCATCTCACCCATCAGCCGGGGACGCCCGGCGGCGCCGCGCAGGCCCTCGATCATGCTCTTCATCGCTTCGTCTCCCGGTTCGTGACGAGGCGGAGCATGGGGGCGGCGCGGTGCGGGCGCCTTGATCGAGCGCAAGGCGGCGAGCGCCGCGGATCAAGGCGTCCTGATCACTGCGTCTCGATCTCGTGGACCGCACGCGCCAGCAGATCGAGCATCTGCTTCCTGATCTCGGCGTCGCTCACGTCCGCCGGCAGGTCGGCGCGGAGCTTGCGGAAGACGTCCTCGTCGCCGGGCTCGGCGAGGTCGGCCTTCACCACGGCCTCGGCGTAGGCGGTCGCCTCGGCGCCGGACTTTCCGAGCTTCTCCGCCGCCCACAGCCCGACGAGCCGGTCGCGGCGGGCGATCGCCTTGAAGCGGAGCTCCTCGTCGTGCGCGAACTTGTTCTCGAAGGCGGATTCGCGGTCGTCGAAGGTGGTCATGGTCCGATCCGATGCGCGTTGCGACACGCGGGCCCGTGCCCGCGAGGTCGGTATATCGCCCGGGCCCGGCGCGCGCCACCCGGCATCCTGCGTAGGAGCTCACGAGTCGCCTCCGCGCGCGCGTTTACCCGCACGTGAAAGGCGCGTTGTGCATCCCCATCTCTTCGGATAGGGTCCCCGCGAACGGGCGGCCCTCATTGCCGCTCGACCGTGCCCGCCATCATGCGTATCCCCGGCGGCGGGCCGTTCGAGAGCCAGGAGCCTCAGGCCTTCCCATGGATTTCAACAAGCCACGGTACACGCCCATGAATCGCCGCCGTCGGATCTACGAGGGCAAGGCGAAGGTCCTGTTCGAGGGACCCGAGCCCGGGACGCTCATCCAGCACTTCAAGGACGACGCGACCGCCTTCAACGCCAAGAAGCACGAAGTGATCGACGGGAAGGGCGTGCTGAACAACCGCATCAGCGAGTTCGTCTTCCAGCACCTCAACGACATCGGCGTACCGACGCACTTCATCCGCCGGCTGAACATGCGCGAGCAGCTCATCCGCGAGGTGGAGATCATCCCGCTCGAGGTCGTGGTGCGCAACGTCGCAGCCGGCTCGCTGTCGAAGCGGCTGGGGCTCGAGGAGGGGACGCAGCTGCCCCGCTCGATCATCGAGTTCTACTACAAGAACGACAAGCTCGACGACCCGATGGTGTCGGAGGAGCACATCACCGCCTTCGGCTGGGCGACGCCGCAGGAGATCGACGACATCATGGCGCTCGCCATCCGCGTCAACGACTTCCTGTCCGGGCTCTTCCTGGG
The DNA here is from genome assembly GCF_052380005.1 of Salinarimonas sp. NSM. Classification (NCBI taxonomy): domain Bacteria; kingdom Pseudomonadati; phylum Pseudomonadota; class Alphaproteobacteria; order Hyphomicrobiales; family Salinarimonadaceae; genus Salinarimonas; species Salinarimonas sp. NSM. The sequence continues at coordinate 30,553 of NZ_JBQTCJ010000055.1, read as the reverse complement.
CGTCGGCATCCGCCTCGTCGACTTCAAGATCGAGTGCGGCCGGCTGTGGGAGGGCGACATGATGCGCATCGTCGTCGCCGACGAGATCTCCCCGGATTCCTGCCGGCTGTGGGACATGAAGTCCGCCGAGAAGCTCGACAAGGACCGCTTCCGCAAGGATCTCGGTGGCCTGATCGAGGCCTACACGGAAGTGGCGCGCCGGCTGGGCATCCTCGCCGAGACCGACGGCGTGCCGATGGGTGGCCCGCGGCTGGTGCAGTGACGCGCGAGACGAACGAGGCGGGCTGACATCTTCCCTCGGCGCACCGTCGAGGGAGATCGGCTTCCCTCCGCGCACCGTCGAGGGAGATCGGCGGCTCGCCGAGCCGGCCGACAGGGATGCGCGCGCCTTCTGCGCACGCTCTCTCCTTCCCTTTGGTGTAAGGTGTGAGGGCCGCCGCGGCGGCTCAGGCCGCCGGCGCCTCCGCCTTCACCGCCAGCGCGTGGAGCCCGCGGTCGAACGCGTCCTTCAGCGCCGCGTTGACGAGGCGATGGCGCTCCACCCGGCTCTTGCCGGCGAAGGCGTCCGAGACCACCTCTATCCGGAAGTGGGTCTCCCCACCCTCGCGCCAGCCGGCATGCCCGGCGTGGAGATGGGATTCGTCGACGACCGAGAGGCGCGCGGGCGCGAAAGCGTCCGTAAGCCGCGTCTCGATCAGGCTCTTCATCGTGGGCGTCTCGCTCATGCCGGGCCGGCTCTCCGCGCTTGGGGAATGCCTGCCCTGCGTCGCCCGCGCCGCATCGCCGCGTCAAGCCCTCTTTGGGACCCGCGCGCCATTCTCGGCCCTTGCCCGCGCGCGGTCATGGCTCATAATCATCGGACCATGGACTTGAACTCGCCCCTGTTCGACCGCATCCGCATCAAGCCGAAGGCCGAGAAGGCCGCCGACGATGCCAAGAGCGCGTCCAAGACCGCGCAGGCCCCCGCCTGCGAGCATCCCGGCTGCGACGGCCAGGGCCTCTACCGCGCGCCCAAGGGCCGCGGGCAGGAGGGCAAGTACTGGCGCTTCTGCATGGACCACGTGCGCGCCTACAACGCGTCCTACAATTACTTCAAGGACATGCCCGACGAGGCCGTCGCCGCCTACCAGAAGGATTCGGTCATCGGCCATCGCCCGACCTGGTCGATGGGCGTGAACCCCACCGCCCGCGAGCGCGCGGCGAAGGGCGCCCGCGCCGGCGCCTACGCGCGCGACTGGGCCTATCACGATCCGTTCGACGTGCTGCGCGAGGGTGGCGTCGGCGAGACGCGGCGCGCCCCCGAGCCGCCGCGCCCGCGCTATTCCGGCCCGGTGCGCCAGGCCCTCGACGTGCTCGGCCTCGAGGAGGGCGCGGACGCCACGACCATCAAGGCGGCCTACAAGTCGCTGGTGAAGCGCTTCCATCCCGACGCCCACGGCGGCGACCGCGCCTACGAGGAGCGGCTGCGCGACATCATCCGCGCCCACGACACGCTCAAGGCGGCCGGGCTGTGCTAGGAGACCGAGCGACATCATGAGCCGACGCACAGGCGTCGAAACCGGCCCCGGCGTTGCATGGCGCAGCGACGGGGCGTAACCAGGACCGCGAGCGCGAGACGCGGGCGGCGCGAGGAGCGCGCCGGCGCACCGGTCCGCGAGAGAGAGGCGTTCATGCAGGCGACGACCGAGACCCGAGCCGAGACGACGAGCGGCACCCCCGACCTCAAGCTGTCCGTCCGCCAGACCTTCGGCATCGACAGCGATCTCGAGGTGCCGGCCTTCTCCGCGGGCGAGGAGCACGTGCCGGAGGTCGATCCGGACTACATCTTCGACCGCGAGACGACGCTCGCCATCATCGCCGGCTTCGCCTTCAACCGCCGCGTCATGGTCACGGGCTATCACGGCACCGGCAAGTCGACGCACATCGAGCAGGTGGCGGCGCGGCTGAACTGGCCGTGCGTGCGCGTCAACCTCGACAGCCACGTCTCGCGCATCGACCTCATCGGCAAGGACGCCATCGTCCTGCAGGACGGCAAGCAGGTCACGGAGTTCCGCGACGGCATCCTGCCCTGGGCGTACCAGCACAACGTCGCCCTCGTCTTCGACGAGTACGACGCCGGGCGCCCGGACGTGATGTTCGTCATCCAGCGCGTGCTGGAGAGCTCGGGCCGCCTCACGCTGCTCGACCAGAGCCGCGTCATCCGCCCGCATCCCTCCTTCCGCCTGTTCGCGACCGCCAACACGATCGGGCTGGGCGACACGTCGGGGCTCTATCACGGCACGCAGCAGATCAACCAGGCGCAGATGGACCGCTGGTCGATCGTCACGACGCTCAACTACCTCGATCACGACCGCGAGGTCGAGATCGTGCTCTCGAAGGTGAAGTCCTGGCAGGGCACGGACAAGGGCCGCGACACGGTGAGCAAGATGGTGCGCGTCGCCGACCTCACCCGCAACGCCTTCATCAACGGCGACCTATCCACCGTGATGAGCCCGCGCACGGTGATCACCTGGGCGGAGAACGCGGTGATCTTCGGCGATGTCGGCTTCGCCTTCCGCCTCACCTTCCTCAACAAGTGCGACGAGCTCGAGCGCAATCTCGTCGCCGAGTTCTACCAGCGCTCGTTCGGCAAGGAACTGCCGGAGAGCGCCGCGAACGTCGCGCTCTCCTGAGACACGCCAGCCAGCAGCGACAGGGTCCGCATGGCCATCTCCAACCGCAAGCCCGGCGAGAAGCGCGAGGCGCCCAACGAAGGCATCAAGCGCTCGGTGGCCGCCTGCCTGCGCGCGATCGCGCGCGCGCCGGAGCTCGAGGTGACGTACGCCTCCGACCGGCCGCTCCTCACCTCGGACCGGGCGCGCCTGCCCGAGCCGCCGCGCAAGGCGTCCTCGCAGGACGTGGCGGTGATGCGGGGGCACGCGGATGCGATGGCGCTCCGGCTCGCCTGCCACGACGGCGCGATGCATCGCCGCCTGACGCCCGAGGGCGCCGCGGCCCGCGCCGTGTTCGACGCCGTCGAGCAGGCACGCTGCGAGTCGATCGGCTCGCGGCGCATGGAGGGCGTCGCCGACAACCTCGACGCCATGCTGGAGGACCGCTACCACCGCGGCGGCAAGTACGAGGACATCACCGACCGCGCCGACGCGCCGATCGAGGACGCGGTGGCGCTGATGGTCCGCGAGCGGCTCACCGGCCGCAAGCCGCCCAAGGCGGCGGCGAAGATCGTCGACCTCTGGCGCGGGCACATCGAGGCCAAGGCGGGCGCGAGCCTCGACGGGCTCCTCTCCACCATCGAGAACCAGCGCGCCTTCGCCCGCGGCGTGCGCGACCTGCTCGTCTCCCTCGACATGGTCGAGGAGAGCGAGCTCGAGCCCGAGGAGAGCGAGGACGAGCAGGAGCAGGAGGGCGAGGACCAGTCCGACGAGAGCCAGGAGGGCGAGACCGAGGAGGACGCGCAGGGCCAGCAGGCGGAGATCGAGATCTCCGACGAGGCCACGGACGAGATGGAGGAGGGCTCGCAGGAGGCCGCCGACGGACCGTCGGGCGAGATGCCGGAGGACGCGGAGGACGCCGACAGCGAGGAGGCCAACGAGAGCTGGCGCCCGCCGCCCCCGCGCGCCAACGAGCCGCGCATGCCCGACTACAAGGCCTTCACCACGGCGCACGACGAGATCGTCCACGCGGAGGACCTGTGCGACGGCGAGGAGCTGACGCGGCTGCGCGCCTATCTCGACAAGCAGCTGTCGAACCTCCAGGGCGTCGTCGGGCGCCTCGCCAACCGCCTGCAGCGCCGGCTCCTCGCCCAGCAGAACCGCTCCTGGCTGTTCGACATCGAGGAGGGCATCCTCGACCCTGCCCGGCTGCCGCGCATCATCATGGACCCGATGACCGCGCTCTCCTTCAAGCAGGAGAAGGACACGGAATTCCGCGACACCGTGGTATCCCTGCTGATCGACAATTCCGGCTCGATGCGTGGGCGCCCGATCACGGTCGCCGCCACCTGCGCAGACATCCTCGCGCGCACGCTCGAGCGCTGCGGCGTCAAGGTCGAGATCCTCGGCTTCACCACGCGCGCCTGGAAGGGCGGGCAGTCGCGCGAGCAATGGCTGCAGGCGGGCAAGCCGGCCAACCCGGGCCGGCTCAACGACCTGCGGCACATCGTCTACAAGGCGGCCGACGAGCCCTGGCGGCGCGCGCGGCGTAATCTCGGGCTGATGATGCGCGAGGGGCTGCTCAAGGAGAACATCGACGGCGAGGCGCTCGACTGGGCGCACAAGCGCCTGCTCGGGCGGCCCGAGCAGCGGCGCATCCTGATGGTGATCTCCGACGGCGCGCCGGTCGACGATTCGACGCTCTCGGTGAATCCGGGCAACTACCTCGAGAAGCACCTGCGCTTCGTCATCGAGGAGATCGAGACCCGCTCGCCGGTCGAGCTGATCGCCATCGGCATCGGCCACGACGTGACCCGCTACTACCGCCGTGCGGTGACCATCGTCGACGCCGAGGAGCTCGGGGGCGTGATGACCGAGAAGCTCGCCGAGCTGTTCGAGGATACCGGCGCCGCGCCGCAGGCGGGCGCGATGCCGCGTCGCGCCGCCGGCGGTCGCCGGGGCGCGCGTTGAGGCTCACGCGCCGGGGCATGCTGGCCGGCCTCGCGACCGTCGCCGCCGGCGCGCTCGCCCCGGCCCCGCGGGCGCGGGCGGATCTCGAGGGTCCGCTGCCGCTGGCGCTGCGGACGTACCCGATCCGGCATCTCGGCCCCCGCGGCCTCGTCGACGGCCTCCACGGACAGCTGCGCTACCGCGGCGGGATCGAGCTGCAGGCGGGGGCCGACGCCTTCGGCGGGCTCTCGGGCCTTGTCGTCCTCGACGGCGGCGCGCGGCTGCTGGCCGTCTCCGACCACGGCTACGTCCTCGCCGCCGAGATCCTGCGCGGCCTCGACGGCGCGATCGTCGATCTCGCCGAGGCGGTGCTCGCGCCGCTGCGCGGCCCGGGCGGCACGCTGCTCTGGCGCGAGGGCCTCTACGACGCCGAGGCGCTGACGGTCGACGGCGCCACGGTCTATGTCGGGATCGAGCAGGAGCAGGCGGTCCTCGCCTACGATCGCGCGGCGGGCATCGCCGCGCCGGGCACGCGGCTCGCGCTGCCGCCCGCCGTGCGCGCGGTGCTCGACCGCTGGCCCGGCAACAAGGGCATGGAGAGCCTCTTCGTCGCCCCGGCGCCGTCCGCATTCCCCGGCGCCCTCGTCGCCATCGCCGAACGCGCGCGCCGCGGGGCGGCCACCCCGACCGTCGGCGTCGTGCTGACGGGGCCGGACGCCGGCGCGACCTTCGCGGTGGCGCGCGACGACGCGTTCGAGCCGACGGACTGCGCGGTCCTGCCCGGCGGCGACCTCCTGCTGCTCGAGCGCCGCTACGCGCTGACGAGCGGCGTCGCGGCGCGCATCCGCCGCGTGCCCGGCGCGGACCTGCGCCCCGATGCGACCCTCGACGGCCCGGTCATCTTCGAGGCGGACTGGACGAACGCCATCGACAACATGGAGGGTCTCGCCGTCCACACCGGGCCCGAGGGCGAGACCATCCTCACGATGATCGCGGACGACAATTACTCCGTGCTGCAGCGGACGCTGCTGCTGGAGTTCGAGCTGGCGTGACCGCCGCCGGGCGGCGCACGCGAACCGTCGGCGGACCCTCTTGCGGGGCGATACGGCCGCGCTAGTCTCGCGCTCCCTTCCGCTTCGGAATGCCTCCCGATGACGATCCACCCCGCCCTGTCCCGCTGCCGCCGTGCCGGCCCGCGCCTCGCCTCGTGCCTCGCTCTCTCGCTGATCGCCGCACCGTCCGCCGCCCTCGCCCAGCGCCTCTCGGAGGTCGACGCCCTCGTCGCCCCGCACGTGGGCGTGGACACGCCCGGGCTCGCCGTCCTCGTCGTGGAGCACGGGGAGGTTCGGCACATGGTCGGCTACGGTGTCGCCGACGTCGAATCGCAGGAGCCCGTCACCCCGGACACGCTGTTCGACCTCGCCTCCGTCTCCAAGCAGATGACGGCGCTCGCCGCGGCGCTCCTCGTCGAGGACGGCACGCTCGACCCGACGGCGCCCGTCGCCGACGTGCTGCCGATGCTGCCCGCGCTCCCGGAGGGAGCGAGCCGGCCGATCCTGCTCGAGGACCTCGTGCGCCACACGAGCGGCCTGCCGGACTACCTCGGCGACGCCCCCGGCCTCGGTTTCGATGCGAGCACCGACCAGTCCCGGGTCCTCGGCTGGGTCGCCGCCATGCCGCTCGACGCCGAGCCGGGCAGCGTCTTCTCCTACTCGAACACCGGCTATCTCGTGCTCGGCGCCCTCCTCGCCGCCGCCGAGGGCGCCGAGAGCCTCGACGCGGTGCTGCACGCGCGCCTCTTCGCACCGCTCGGCATGACGTCCTCCGCCTCCGGCTACCCGGTCGACGCGGCGCTGCGCGCCTCCGGCTACGCCGGGGCGGGCGGCGCCTTCGAGGCGAGCGAATGGGACACGGCGGTGGAGGGCGACGGCTCGATCTGGACGAGCGTCGCCGATCTCGCGCGCTACGAGGTCGCGCTCGCCGACGGCTTCGCCCCCGCCGAGGTCCTGTTCTCCGAGGGCGCCTTCGACGACGGGGAGCGGATCATCGACGAGAGCGGCGCCGGCTACGGCTGGGGCTGGTCGCTCTACACCGACGACTTCGACAGGACGGTCGCGGCGCATGGCGGCTCGTGGTACGGCACGGCGACCTACTACTATCGTGGGCTCGACAGCGGCGTCTCGGTGGTGGTGCTCGCCAACGGCGAGGACCTCGACGCCGAGAGCCTCGCCTGGGCGATCGCGCGGGCGGTCGAGGAGTGAGGCGGACCGCACGCGGCGCAGCCCTGGTCGGCGCGCGCGGGGGTGGCGCGCGGACCCGGGGGGCGGCAGTCTCGCGCCGGCGATCGAGCGGTCGAGTCGTGCGCGGGGCGTGAGCGGGGCGTGAGCGGGACATGAGCGAGACGGCGGGCGGGACGGGGACGGCGGCGCGCGCGCCGGCGGAGGGGGGCGGCGGGCTGATCCAGCCGCTCTCGGCGGGTGCGCTGGCGGCGCTCGTCGGCTTCGCCTCGACCTTTGCGCTGCTGCTGCAGGGCTTCGTCTCGGTGGGCGCGACGCCGGCGCAGGCCGCCTCGGGCCTGCTCGCGGTCTGCCTCGTCAAGGGCGTGCTGGCGATCGGCCTCTCGTGGCGCACGCGGCTCCCGATCTCGATCGCCTGGTCGACGCCCGGCGCCGCGCTGCTCGTGGCGACCGGCGCCTTCGCCGGGGGCTTCCCGGTCGCGGTCGGCGCCTTTCTCGCGGCCTCCGCGCTCGTGATCCTGGCGGGCGTGATCCGCCCGTTCGGGCGGGCGGTGGAGCGCATCCCGATGCCGCTCGCCGCCGCGATGCTGGCGGGCATCCTTCTCGATCTGTGCCTCGCCCCCGCCCGTGCGACCCTGGCGGAGCCGGCTCTGGCGCTGCCGATCGTGATCGTCTGGGCGCTCGCCCTGCGCTTCGCTCGGCCCTACGCGGTGCCGCTGGCGGTTCTCGTGACGATCGGCGTGGTGCTCGCGGCGACGCCCCTGCCGGACGCGTCCTGGGGGGCGCTCGCGCCGCGGCCGGTGCTCGTCGCGCCCACCTTCTCGCTGGATGCCCTCGTCGGCCTCGCGCTGCCGCTCTTCCTCGTGACCATGGCCTCCCAGAACGTGCCGGGCCTCGCGGTGCTGGCGGCCAACGGCTACCGCCCGCCGGTCGGGCCGATCTTCGTCGGCACCGGCGTCGCGAGCGCCGTCGCCTCCGTCTTCGGCGGCCACCTCGTCAACCTCGCCGCGATCACGGCGGCTTTGTGCGCCGGGCCGGAGGCGCATCCGGACCCGTCGCGGCGCTGGGTCGCCGCCGCGGCGGCGGGCGCCGTCTACATCGCGCTCGGGCTCTCGGCCGGTGCGGCGGCCGCCTTCATCTCGGCCTCGCCGCCGATCCTGATCCAGGCGGTGGCGGGCCTCGCGCTGCTCACGAGCTTCGCCGGCGCGATCCAGGCGGCGCTCGCCGACGAGAAGGCCCGCATGGCCGCCCTCGTCTGCTTCGTCACCACGGCCTCGGGCGTCGCCTTCTTCGGCATCGGCGCCCCGTTCTGGGGCCTGCTCGCAGGCGGGTCGATGTGGCTGCTGCGGCGGTGAGGGCGCGAGCCTCGCTCAATACCGCCGGAACAGGCTCACCAGCTTGCCCTGGATCTTCACCCGATCGGGCCCGAGCACCCGCGTCTCGTAGGCGGGGTTGGCCGCCTCGAGCGCGATCGACGAGCCGCGGCGGCGGAAGCGCTTGAGGGTCGCCTCCTCGTCGTCGATCAGCGCGACGATGATGTCCCCCGTGTTGGCCACGTCCTGCTTGCGCACGACCACGATGTCCCCATCGAGGATGCCGGCCTCGATCATCGAGTCGCCGCGGACCTCCAGCGCGAAGTGCTCGCCCGACGCGACGAGGTCCGGCGAGACGGTGATCGAGTGGCTCTGCGACTGGATCGCCGAGATCGGGACGCCCGCCGCGATCCGGCCCATGACCGGGATCTGGATTCCGCGCTCCTCGTCCGGCAGGCTCGGCGCCGCCACAGGCGCCGCGGCGGCCTTGGGCTTGGCCGCGAGCCCGCCCTCGACGACGCTCGGGCTGAAGCGCCGGCTCGCGGGCACGCCGAGGCCCTCGGGCAGGCGCACGACCTCGAGCGCCCGCGCCCGGTTCGGGAGCCGCCGGATGAAGCCGCGCTCCTCCAGCGCCGTGATCAGCCGGTGGATGCCCGACTTCGACTTGAGGTCGAGCGCATCCTTCATCTCGTCGAAGGAGGGCGGGACGCCGGTCTCCCGCACCCGCTCGTGGATGAAGCGAAGCAGTTCGTGCTGTTTGCGCGTGAGCATGGGCACCCCGTCTTGGAGCCTCTTGGAGCCTTCCGCGGCCGCCGGCCGAATCGCCGATACGATCTCTCGGAAAACAAACGCGGAACTTATACCCGTTCCCCATGCGTTCCGCAACCCCCGTCGCGACCCGTCTTCGCGGCGGGGCATTCATCCCGGGAGCGCCCGCAGGTGGATCAGCGCTCCGGCGAAACGCCTCTCCAGCGGCCCTATGCGCGACGGCAGCCCGACGAGCGCGACGCGCGCCGGGCTCGGCGGGTCGTCGATCGCATCCTGCATCGTCCCCTCGCTTCGTTCGGTCGGCGGAGCGGGCGCCGCTCCGCGCCCGGGATCCTCGGATTCGGGATCGTGGTCGCGGATCCCTCGGATCGGGCTCCCGCGACGCACGCCCGATGCACCGCGCGCTCAGCCGCCCGTGCCGACGGCCTCGCGCACGAGCGGGATCCAGGTCTCGCGCTGCTCGGCGTAGAAGGCGTCGATCTCGGCCGGCGTGCGCGGCGGCACGAGGTCGGCGCCGAGCGCGAGCAGCTGCTCCCGCACGGCGGGCGTCTCCATCACCGCCGCGACCTCGGCATTGAGGCGCTCGACGATCGCGTCCGGCGTTCCGGACGGCGCCGCGATCGTGTTCCAGGTGGCCGCCTCGAAGCCCGGGAAGCCCAGCTCGGCCACGGTCGGCACCTCCGGCAGCGCCCCGGAGCGCGCGAGGGAGGTGATGGCGAGCGGGCGCACCGCCCCCGCCTCGATCTGCGGGATCGCGGTCACCGCGACGTCGAACATGTGCGACAGGCGTCCGGCGACCACGTCGCGCCGCGCGTCCGAGCCCGCCTCGTAGGGCACGTGCTCGACCTCGACGCCGACCGCGTTCGCCCAGCGCAGGCCGGTGACGTGCGTCGTCGTGCCGACCGGGCCGGATCCGTACTGGAAGGCGCCCGGCTCGGCCTTCAGAGCCGCGACGTAGTCTTCCATGGTCTGCGCCGGGTCATCCGGATTGACCACGAGGACGAGGGGCACGGAGTTGATCATCGCCACCCCGCGCAGCGTCTCGGACAGGTCGACCGGCATGTCCGGGAAGAGCGCGATGTTGAACACGAGCTGCGAGGACGTGCCGACGAGGAGGGTATGGCCGTCGGGCTCGGCATCGGAGACGAGCTCCGTCGCCACCATGCCCGAGCTCTGCGGCATCGCCTCGAGCACGATGCGCTGCCCCAGGCGCTTCTCGAGCTCGGCGGCGACGATCTGCGCGGAGACGAAGGCGTTGCCGCTGGCGGCGGACGCGGTGATCAGCCGAATCGGCTGGGTCGGCCAGCCCTCCGCCTGGGCGGGAGCGGACGCGACCGCGATCGCACCGGCAGCGAGGCCGGCGGCGAGAATGCTCTTCCACATGGTCTTCCCTCGGTCTAAGGAGTGATGAGGAATGAATACCTGTTTCTCGGCGAGAGGCAATATGAGTAACTCACGCTCCAATGATTTACGCTCCACTCTAGTTTTTCTTCATTCTAAGTTGGATTACAGTATTTTCGTGGAGATTTCCGTTGCGGCCGCTGCGTCGGCCTTCGCACTCGCGGCGAGCGCTCTCCCGGAAGGACGCCCGGGGCGACTCGGGCCGGCGGACGTTCCCCTCGCGCTCGCCGCCCTGACGACGCTCGCCGCGCTCCTCGGGATCGCGACCCGCCGCCGTGCCGCGGCCGCGGCGGGGGCGGCGGTCGATCCCTGCGCGGCGCTCGGCACGATACCCACGCGCACCGTCGTACGCCTGCTCGCGTCGATCGTCCTCCTGGCGACGACGGTCGCCCCGCTCGGGCTCCTCCTGTCGGGCACGCTCTGCGGCGCGCTGGCGGCGTCGGCGGTGACGGGCGCGCGCCTCCCCGGCTCCCTCGCCGCGGGGGCGGTCACGGCGGCACTCGTCGCGGGCGTCTTCGTCGGCCTCGTCGGCCAGCCTCTGCCGCTCCTGCCGGACGCCCTGCGATGACCGAGGTCGACATCGTCGCGGGCCTCGCGGCTGCGCTGACCCTCGAGCATCTCGGCTGGGCCTTCGCAGGGGCCTTCCTCGGCACGCTGGTGGGCGTGCTGCCGGGCCTCGGCCCGGTGGCGACGATCGCCCTGCTCCTGCCGACGACCTTCTTCCTTCCGCCGACGGGCTCGCTGATCATGCTGGCCGGCATCTACTACGGCGCTCAGTACGGCTCCTCGACGACCGCCATCCTTCTCAACGTGCCGGGCGAGGCGTCCGGCGCGGTCACGGCGGTCTCCGGCCACAAGATGGCGCGGGAGGGCCGCGCGGTGGAGGCGCTCGCCGTCGCGACCCTCGCGTCTGCGGTCGCGGGCGTCCTGTCGGCTCTCGTCCTCGCCCTGGCGACGCCGGCCCTGGCACGCGCCTCGCTCGCGATCGGCCCCGCGGACGTCGCGGCGATGATGGTGCTCGCCGGCGCGCTCGCCGTCGTGCTCTCGGCGGCACCACTCGCGCGCGGCTTCGCGATGCTCGGGCTCGGCGGCATGCTCGGCCTGATCGGCACGGCGGGGCCCGACGGGCTGCCGCGCTTCACCTTCGGCATGCGCGCGCTCTTCGACGGGATCGGCTTCGTGCCGCTCGTCGTCGGGCTCTTCGGCATGTCGGAGGCGCTCGCCCTCGCCGCGCGGGGGACGAACGGCGGTGCGGTGGCGCGGATCGGACGCTGGTGGCCGGGCGCCGCGGCCATCCGCGGCTGGCTCGCACCCGCCCTGCGCGGGTCGCTGGTGGGCGCCGCGATCGGCCTCGTGCCGGGCGCGACGACCCTCGTCTCGTCCTTCGCCGCCTGGTCCCTGGAGAAGAGGGTCTCCCGCGGCGCGCCGGAGGGCCGGCGCGACATCGCCGGCGTCGCCGCGCCGGAGGCCGCGAACAACGCCAGCGCCCAGACCGGCTTCGTCGCCCTGTTCGGGCTCGGCATCCCGTCCAACGCCGTGACGGCCGTGCTGGTCGGCGCGATGATGATCCACGGCCTGCCGCCGGGCCCGGCGCTGATGAGCCGGGAGCCGACGCTGTTCTGGACCTTCGTCGGCTCGATGCTGATCGCGAACCTGATGCTCGTCGTCCTGAACCTGCCACTCGTCGGCCTGTGGGCGCGCCTCGTCACCGTACCGCCGCTCTGGCTCGTGCCTGGGATCGTGCTCGTGTCGGGGGTCGGCGTTCTGGCGAGCGGCGGGCTCGCCTTCGACGTCGTGCTCCTCGCCCTGTTCGGCGGGCTCGGCTACGCGCTGCGTCGGACGGGCTTCCCGCTCCTGCCGCTCCTCGTCGGCTTCGTGCTCGCGCCGATCTTCGAGGACCACCTCCGGCGCGCCATCGCCCATGCCCGCGGCGACCTCGCGACGCTGGCGAGCGAGCCGCTCGCGTCCGGGCTGCTGGCCGCCGCCGCCCTCGCGACGACGTACGCGCTCTGGCGGCGCGGGCAGCGCTGACGTGCGTCGGCCGTGGGCCCGCTCACATCATGCCCGCCAGCCGCACGATCTCCACCACCTCCCCCGCCTGCCGCGCCGAATCTCGCACCGGCCGCACGATCAACGCGTCCGCGCGGGCGAGGACGCCGAGCATGGAGGAGTCCTGCACGGGCGCCGGCGTCGCCTCGGGCAGCGCGCACGAGCGAGGCGCGAGGGTGGCCCGGACGTAGTCCTCGCGGGCGTCGTTCGGCGCCATCGACGCACCGAGCACGGCCCACTCGGTCGCGATCCGCCCCGCCTGCGGATCGCCCACGAGTGCGCGGATCGCCGGACGCAGGAAGAGGAGGCCGCAGACCATGGAGGAGACCGGGTTGCCCGGCAGCCCGAGGAACAGCATGCCGTCGAGCCGCCCGTGCATCAGCGGCTTGCCCGGGCGCATGGCGATCTTCCAGAACCCGAGCTCCATGCCCGCCTCGCGCAGGGTATCCTGCACGAGGTCGTGAGCGCCCACCGACGCGCCGCCGAGGGTGACGAGGACGTCGGCGCCCGCCGCGCGCGCGGCCGCGAGCTTCTCGCGTATGGCGTCCTTCGTGTCGCGTGCGATGCCGAGCACCCGCGGCTCGCCCCCCGCCGCGGCGACGAGGGCGGCGAGCGCGACGACGTTCGAGGCGACGATCTGGTCCGGCCCCGGCGCCTCGCCGGGCATGACGAGCTCGTCGCCGGTGGCGATCAGCGCGACGACGGGGCGGCGGCGCACGGGGAGCGCGGGGTGGTTCATCGCGGCGGCGAGCGCCAGCGCGCGCGCGTCGAGCACGCGCCCGGCGGGGATCAGCACGTCACCCTGCGAGAAGTCGAGCCCGCGTGGGCGCACGAATCGGCCCGCGGGCGCGCTCTCGAGGATGCGCACGCACCCGTCCGCCGGCGGCTCGGCGTTCTCCTGGACGACGATCGTGTCGGCGCCCTCGGGCACCGGCGCGCCGGTGAAGATGCGTACCGCCTCCCCCGCGCCGACCGGGCCCGCGAAACGGCGCCCGGCGGCCGCCTCACCGATCACCCTCAGCACGACGGGCGCCGTCGCCACGTCGATGGCGCGCACCGCGAAGCCGTCCATGGCGGAGGCGGCGAAGGGCGGCTGCGTGCGGGTCGCGACCACGTCCTCGGCCAGCGTGCGGCCGAAGCATGCCTCGAGCGGCGCGATCTCTGCGGGGAGCGGCGCGCCGGCGGCGGCGACGATGCGGGCGCGGGCCTCGGCGACGGGGAGCAGGCTCACGACGCGCACCCCCTCCCCTAGCCGTCGGCCCGCCAGGTCCCGGAGCGCCCGCCGGTCTTCTCGAGGAGCCGCACGCCCTCGATGCGCATGCTCTTGTCCGCCGCCTTGACCATGTCGTAGATCGTGAGGCACGCCACCGAGACGGCGGTGAGCGCCTCCATCTCGACGCCGGTCTGGCCCGCGACCTTCACCTCGGCGGTGACGCGCACCCCCGGCAGGGCCTCGTCGATCGTGCAGTCGACGCGGACCTTCGTGATCATCAAGGGATGGCAGAGCGGGATCAGCTCGTGCGTGCGCTTGGCCGCCATGATGCCGGCGACGCGCGCGACACCGAGCACGTCGCCCTTCTTGGCGTCGCCAGCGCGGATGACGGCGATGGTCTCCGGCCGCGTGATCACCACGCCCTCGGCGATGGCCGTGCGGGAGGTGACGTCCTTCTCGGACACGTCGACCATGTTGGCGGCGCCGGAGGCGTCGATGTGGCTGAGATCGCTCAAGCAGCCTCTCCCAGCAGGGTGCGGGTGGCCGCCGCGACGTCGTCCTGGCGCATCAGGCTCTCGCCGACGAGGAAGGCGCGGATGCCCGCCGCCTCCAGCCGCGCGATGTCGGCCGGGGTGAAGATGCCGCTCTCGCCGACGACGATGCGGTCGTCCGGGATCAGCGGGGCGAGGCTCTCGGCCACCGCGAGCGAGACCTCGAAGGTGCGGAGATTCCGGTTGTTGATCCCGATGAGCTGGGCGGGAAGCGCCAGCGCGCGCTCGAGCTCGGGGGCGTCGTGCACCTCGACCAGCGCGTCCATGCCGAGATCGTGGGCGGCCTGGACGAGATCGCGCGCGGCGGCGTCCGACACGCTCGCCATGATGACGAGGATCGCGTCCGCGCCCCAGGCGCGGGCCTCCGCCACCTGGTAGGGCTCGAACAGGAAGTCCTTGCGCAGCGCCGGGAGCGCGCAGGCCTCCTTCGAGGCGGCGAGGTACTCGGGGCGGCCCTGGAAGGACGGGGTGTCGGTGAGCACCGAGAGGCAGGCCGCGCCGCCCGTCTCGTAGGCGCGCGCCAGCGCCGGCGGGTCGAAGTCCTGGCGGATCAGGCCTTTGGAGGGGCTCGCCTTCTTGATCTCGGCGATCAGCGCCGGGCGGCCGGCGTCGATCTTCGCTCGAAGCGCCGCCGCGAAGCCGCGGGGCGGGGCGGCGTCGCGCGCGCGGCGCGCCATCGCGGCGGGCGGGATCGCGGCCTTGGCGGCGGCGATCTCCTCGCGCTTGTAGGCCTCGATCTTGGCGAGGATATCGCTCACGGCTGAGGCCCTCACCCTTGCGACGCGCGCACGAGGCGCGCGAGCGCGGTCTTGGCGGCGCCGCTGTCGACGGCCTCCGCCGCCTTGGCGACGCCCTCGGCGAGGTCCGCGGCGGCACCGGCCACCACCAGCGAGGCGCCGGCGTTGAGCACCGCGACGTCGCGATAGGCGGTCCTCTCGCCGTCGAGGACGGCGCGCAGGGCCGCCGCGTTGTGGGCGGGGTCGCCACCCTTGAGCTCCTGCGGCTGCGCCAAGGCGAGGCCGACGTCGCGCGGGTCGATCTGGAAGGTGCGGATCTCGCCGTCCTCCAGCGCGACGACCTCGCTCGGCCCCGTCGTCGTGAGCTCGTCGAGCCCGTCCGAGCCGTGCACGACCCACACCCGCTGCGAGCCCAGCGCCCGCAGCGTCTCGGCGAGCGGGCGCATCCAGGCGCGGGAGAACACGCCGAGCAATTGCCGCTTGACGCCGGCGGGGTTCGAGAGCGGCCCGAGCAGGTTGAAGATCGTGCGCGTGCCGAGCTCCACGCGGAAGGGCGCGACGTGGCGCATCGAGGCGTGGTGGGCCTGGGCGAACATGAAGCACAGGTTCGCCTCGGCGAGGCAGCGGGCGAGGCCCTTCGGGTCGAGGCCGAGCGTCACGTCGAGCGCGCCGAGCACGTCCGCCGCGCCGGACTTCGAGGACGCCGCGCGGTTGCCGTGCTTGGCCACCGGGACGCCGCACCCCGCCACGATGAAGGCGGCGAGCGTCGAGATGTTGTACGATCCGGAATGGTCGCCGCCGGTGCCGACGATGTCGATGGCGCTCGCGGGCGCCTCCACCTTGAGCATCTTGGCGCGCATGGCGGAGGCGGCGCCGACGATCTCGTCGAGCGCCTCGCCGCGCACGCGCAGCGCCATCAGGAAGGCGCCCGCCTGCGCCGGCGTCACCTCGCCCGAGAGCAGCGCGTCGAAGGCGGCGCGGGCCTCCTCCTGCGAGAGGGCCGCGCCCGTGGCGACCTTGGCGAGATAGGGCTTGAACGCATCCATGTTCGACCTGCGGCATGCTCGGGCGGGTCGCCCTGTCTAGCAAGGCGGGGCGGGCGGGGGAAGCCTCGCGGGCGCGATGCGTCTCACTCCTCGGCGGGACGATCCCGCACGAGCCACGGCCGGGTCTCCGGCGCGCGCCGCACAGTCTCCATCGCGAGCGCGCCGTCGTGCAGGCGCAGCGTCACGGCTCCGGTCCGCGCGAGACGCGCGCGGTCGAGGACGTGCGGCGCGGCGCACCAGCCGGGCGCGGTCAGGCGGGAGACGAGGAGCGCCGCCCGGGCACAGTCCTCGGCGAAGGCTCCGGGCTCGCGCACGAGCGCCACCGCGCCCACGCCGGGGAGCGGCGCGACGCAGCCGAGCGGGTCGCAGGCGACGCCCGCGGCGAGGCTCGGATCGTCCGGCGCGCGGGAATCGCCGTCGGCGACGAGCCATTGGGCGAGCACGAAGTCGCCGGGCGCGCCCAGCACCACGAGCCGTCCGTCCGGCCCGCGCAGGGCGAGCCCGCGACCGTCTCTGTCGATGTAGAGGTCGGGCCGGTCCGGGTCGGACGCGGCGAGCATGCCCGCGACGGCGAGCGGGAGGGCGAGGAGGCGCAGGCGCGAGACGCAGATCGTGGCGACGAGGAGCGCGGCGACGAGGAGCCCGAGCGCGTGCATCCCGAACGCCGGCACGACGACGCGCGCGCCCGGCAGCCCCGCCACCCACTCGGAGAAGGCGATCACCTGCGCGACGCCGGCACCCATCCCGAGCCAGGCGGGCGCGTCCAGGCCGAGCGGCGCGAGCGCCATTCCCAGCACCGCGGCGGGCATCACCAGCACGGTGACGAGCGGCAGCGCCAGCACGTTGCCGAGGATGCCGTAGGGGTTCGCCACCTGGAAGTGGAAGGCGGCGAAGGGCCCCGTCGCGGCGGTGGCGATCAGCGTGGTGACGACGATGCCCGTCAGGCCGTTCCTCACGCCGCGCAGTGCTCGCCCGATCCGGCCGGGCGGCGGCGCCGGCCGGCGCGGGCGCGAGGCCTGCCATTCCGCACCCGCGATCAGGCCCGCGACCGCCGAGAACGACATCTGGAAGGAGGGCCCCACCAGCGCCTCGGGCTCGCGCACGAGCACGATCAGCGCGGCGAGGGCGAGGTTGCGCATCGAGAGTGCCGTGCGGTCGAGCAGCACCGCGCCGAACACGATCGTCGTCATGATCAGCGCCCGTTCGGTCGCTACCGCCGAGCCGGAGAAGACGCAGTACAGCGCGCCCGCGAGGATCGCCGCCCCCGCCGCGATCTTCTTGATCGGCCACGCGAGCGCGAGCGCCGGCACCGCGGCGAGGAGCGCGCGCAGGCCGAAGAAGACGGTGCCCGCCGCGAGCACCATGTGGAGCCCCGAGATCGAGACGATGTGGTAGACGCCCGCCGCGCGCAGGACCTCGTTCGTCTCCTCGGTGATCAGCCCGCGCTTGCCGGTGACGAGCGCCGCCGCCACCGCGCCGGGCTGGCCGCCGACGGTCTGCGCGATCCGCGCGGTGACCGCGTTGCGCAGCGCGTCGAGCCGGGCGGCGACGGCGAGAGCGAGCCCCGGCGGGCGCGGCGGCGGCAGCACGCGGGGTTCGCCGACGAGGCCGCCCACGGCGCCGATGCCGGCGAACCAGGCACTCTTGGCGAAGTCGTAGCCGCCCGGGCGCACCGCCTCGGGCGGCGGCAGCAGGCGCACGCGCGCCTCGATCCAGTCTCCGGGCGCGAGCGCGTTCCCGCCCGCACCGCGCAGGGTCACGCGCACGCGCAAGGGAGTTCGGAGCGAGCCCTCTGCCGTCGTCGGCAGGTCGTGGTCGTCGATGCGCAGGACGAGCCTCACGCCGCCTTCCCGATCCTCCAGGCTCTCGACGAAGCCCGCCACGGTACCGCCGGCGGGCACGACGAGGACCGGCGCCGCCACCACCTGCTGCCGGTGCACGGCCGCCGCGAATCCCGCCGCGAGGAAGGCGACGCCCGCGAGCGCGAGCCCGCCGGCGAGCGATCGCGACCGCAGCCGCAGCGCGCCGATCCCGGCGACGAGCGCCGCCGCCGACGAAAGGACGAGGCCGGTGCGGCCCGCGCCGACCTGGGCCTGGAAGAAGACGAGGATGCCGATCCCGAACAGCACCGCGCCCCAGGGCAGCAGGCGCCGGCGCTCCAGCTCGATCAGCAGCGCCGCGGCCAGCCGCGTGCGAAGCGGCACGAGGCGCCAGCGCCGCCAGGCGGCGGCGATCCGCGCCGGCACGTCGATCGCGGGGCGCCCCGCCCCGATCCGGTCCGCGATCATGCATCCCCGCCGCGCCTGCGATACCCATGCGCGATCTTAGCGCGGCGGCTGCGGCACGGCGCCTCGGTGGACGCACCTATGGCACGACGCGCGAGATCGATCGACCCGCCACCCTGCCGTGCAGTGCCTTCAGCCGGTGGCGAACAGGTCGCCGGCGCCGCCCTCGTGGGGCTCCTCCCAGGCGGCGGGGTCGCCGGCCTTGGTCTCGATGCCGAGATCGGGGAGCGCGACGATGCGGTGGCCGCGCATGTCGGCGCGGGTCACGACGTGCCCGCGGCTCTCCATGTACTGCACCAGCCTGCGGGCGCGCCCGGGCGAGCGCGAGCCGCAGGCCCGCGCGATCTCCCCGTCCGGCGGGCAGGGCGCGCCTTCGTACGCGGCCCGCGCGAGGAGCAGGTAGACGCCCTGGATGTCCTCCGGCAGGTCCGCGGCGGCGGCCTCGGCGCGCGCCCACGAATCCTCCGGGATCGCGCCGGCCTCGACGCCGGCCCGCGCCACGGACAGCCGCTTCTTGAAGGCGGCGAGGGTGAGCGCCTCGCCGGGAACGCGCTTGATGCGCATGCGCACGAGCAGATCCTGGTAGAGCACCGCCACCGAGCGGAAGGCTGCATCCGGGTCGGCGAGGAGATCGCGGACGATCTCGTCGATCATGGCGTCGCGCTCCTCGGCGGCGAGCGCGACCTCCTCCGCGCTCGGCGGCGCCGCGGCGGCGGGGCGCGAGCGCACGAGCTCGGCGAGGATGTCGTTCGTCGAGGGCGGCGGCGGGGGCGCCGGCCGGCGCTCCGCGCGCGGGCGCAGCGGCTCGGGCTCGAGCGGGGCGAGGATCAGGTCGCGCGCGGCCTCGTGCGGGGTTTCCGGCAGCGGCATCAGCTTGGGGCTCGTCGAGCGCGCCTGCGTCTCCACCGCGCCGATCCGCACCGGCACCGGCCGGCGCGAGAGCGCGGGGCCGAGCGCGACGAAATGCCCGCGCTGGAGGTCGCGGAAGCTCTCCGCCTGGCGCCGGTCCATGCCGAGAAGGTCGGCGGCGCGCGCCATGTCGATGTCGAGGAAGGTGCGGCCCATCAGGAAGTTCGAGGCCTCGGCCGCGACGTTCTTGGCGAGCTTGGCGAGGCGCTGGGTGGCGATGACGCCGGCGAGCCCGCGCTTGCGGCCGCGGCACATCAGGTTCGTCATCGCGCCGAGCGAGACCTTGCGCGCCTCGTCGGAGACCTCGCCGGCCGCCATCGGCGCGAACAGCTGCGCCTCGTCGACGACGACGAGCATCGGGTACCAGTGGTCGCGCTCGGCGTCGAAGAGCCCGCCGAGGAAGGCGGCGGCCGCACGCATCTGCTGCTCGGCGTCGAGCCCCTCGAGGCTGACGACGACGGAGACGCGATGCTGGCGCACGCGCCCGGCGACGCGCACGAGGTCCTGCTCGGAGCGGTCCGCCTCGACGACGACGTGGCCGTACTTCTCGGCCAGCGTGACGAAGTCGCCCTCCGGGTCGATGACGCATTGCTGCACCCAGGGGGCGCTCTGCTCGAGCAGCCGGCGCAGCAGATGCGACTTGCCGGAGCCGGAATTGCCCTGGACCAGCAGGCGCGTGGCGAGCAGCTCCTCCAGGTCGACGAGCATGCGCCCGCCGCCGGGCGACGCGTTGTCGCCGATGTCGATCCCGACCGTCATCTCGCCGCCTCTCGCGCCTCCCCGCGCTCCGTCAGCCGCTCCGGGTGGTCCTCGATAGCACGCGTGGGCGCCGGCGCGAGCCCCCGCATCCGGACCCTCCACAGCTTGCGACGATGCGCCCGGGACCCCATCCTCGGGTCTCTACCGTTCGAACGGAGCGAGCCGGACCGCAGGCGGTCCACCACGTCACACGCGACCCGAGGAGGCGACGATGAGCGACGTCGACAACGAGCGTCCCTGGACGTACGAGCAGGTGCAGGAGCTGATCGCGCTCGCGCGCGAGAACGTTCCCGCCTCGGTGATCAGCATGAAGACCAAACGCTCGCAGGCGTCCGTGCACGCCAAGCTGTCCGAGCTCGGCCTTTCGGTGCCCCCCGAGGCGTGAGCGTGGGCTCCGCCGCCTCGCGACGGCGCGTCGCGGCGCGTCGCCGCGGGCACCCCAACCGGAGATAGGCCGTGCGGGGACGGTCTTGCGCCGCGAACGCGGTCGCGTTACGAGGAGCGGCCCTGAGGTGAGCGGATCGGGATCGCCAGATGACCTACGTCGTCACGGAAAACTGCATCAAGTGCAAGTATATGGATTGCGTCGAGGTCTGCCCCGTGGACTGCTTCTACGAGGGCGAGAACATGCTCGTCATCCATCCCGACGAGTGCATCGACTGCGGTGTCTGCGAGCCGGAATGTCCCGCCGAGGCGATCAAGCCGGATACCGAGCCGGGTCTCGAGCAATGGCTCAAGATCAACGCCGACCTCTCCAAGTCCTGGCCCAACATCACCCAGAAGAAGGACGCCCCCGGCGACGCGAAGGAATTCGACGGCATGGCGGGGAAGTACGACAAGTTCTTTTCGCCCGAGCCGGGCGAGGGAGACTGACGTAACGACAAGCACGAGCTGCGCGCACCGGCGCCGCCATCGCACCGCGATCGGCGGCCGTTTGCGGTGCAACCTGTCCATTCATTGCGATTTTCTTTGATTTATCAGCCGGCTCGTGGTAGGAAACAGTCCTGCCGCTTGACGCGCCCTGCGCGCTGCAACCTCGCACGTGAAGCCATAAGCAGAACATGAGATCAGCTCACGCACCCCTCGCTCGGGTCCTTCCGCAACGCGTCCCGGCGAGGTCGAGAGGGCGCATTCCGTCACCGGCCGAATCTTGAAGGGGACACCGTCGGAACCCGTGAGGGTCCCGCGGCGTCAAGTCTTTTCGACCGTCGGACCCCTTTCCGGCGGCGCTGTCTGTGTCGCGGTCGTCCGCGGCGCGCAACAGGGAGCCTCCAACGCATGACGACCCCCAAGAAGACTGGGAAGCCTCTGGGTTTCAAGGCGGGCGAAGCGATCGTCTACCCGGCGCACGGCGTCGGCCAGATCACCGCGATCGAGGAGCAGGAGATCGCCGGGTTCAAGCTGGAGCTCTACGTCGTCAGCTTCGAGAAGGACAAGATGGTCCTGCGCGTCCCGACCGCGAAGGCGGCGACCGTGGGCATGCGCAAGCTCGCCGAGCCGGACCTCGTCAAGAAGGCCCTCGACACCATGTCCGGCCGCGCGCGCGTGAAGCGCACCATGTGGTCGCGCCGCGCGCAGGAATACGAGGCCAAGATCAATTCCGGCGACCTGATCTCCATCGCCGAGGTGGTGCGCGACCTCTATCGGTCGGACGCGCAGCCCGAGCAGTCCTATTCCGAGCGCCAGCTCTACGAGGCCGCCCTCGATCGCGTCGTGCGCGAGATCTCCTCGGTGAACAAGATCACCGAGACCGAGGCGCTCAAGCTCATCGAGGCCTCCCTCGCCAAGTCTCCGCGCCGCGGCAAGGGCGCCGAGGCCGAGTCGGCCGAGGCCGGCGAGGGCGAGGACCTCCAGGAGGAGGCGGCCTGAGCGACCGGCCGTACGCCTTCAGGCGGATCGAGAGCCCGGCCGCGAGGCCGGGCTCTTTTTTCGTCTGCGCTCGGCTTCACCGAGGCCGGATACCCACGACGCCGGCCCCGCCGGGTCGGCACTCATGCAAGCATCCCCATGCGGGCTCGCCCGATCCGGCGTGATCCGGAGGAACGATCGGGGCGTACACCCTCTTGAAGAGCATGGGGAGAACGCTATGGCCGAGATCGCCGGAGTTCGCCGTCAGTTCGTCCGCGCCGCGATGGCGGCGCCGTTCCTGGAGCGCGAGGAGGAACGCGCGCTCGCCGCCCGCTGGAAGGACGCGAAGGATCAGGAGGCGCTGCACAAGCTCACCTCCGCGCACATGCGCCTCGTGATCGCGCTCGCCTCGCGCTTCCGTCACTACGGCCTGCCGATGGCGGACCTCATCCAGGAGGGCCACGTCGGCCTGCTGGAAGCGGCTGCCCGCTTCGAGCCCGAGCGGGAGGTGCGCTTCTCCACCTACGCCACCTGGTGGATCCGCGCCTCGATCCAGGATTACATCCTGCGGAACTGGTCGATCGTGCGCGGCGGCACCTCGTCGGCGCAGAAGGCGCTGTTCTTCAACCTGCGCCGCCTGCGCGCCAAGCTCACCCGTGCCGGCGACGACCGGATGTCGGAGGAGGTCTACGCCGAGATCGCCGAGGCGATCGGGGTGTCGCTCAAGGACGTGGCGACGATGGACGCCCGCCTCTCCGGCCCCGACGCCTCGCTCAACGCTCCCGTGGCGGACGCCGACGCGGCGAACCCGACGGAGAAGATGGACTTCCTCGTCGACGACGGCCCCCTCCAGGACGAGACGGTCGGCGAGACCATCGACGCCGAGCGGCGCGTCCGCTGGCTGCGAACGGCACTCTCCTGCCTCAACGAGCGCGAGCTCGACATCGTCAAGGCGCGCCGCCTCGCGGAGGAGCAGTCGACGCTCGAATCGCTGGGCGACCGGCTCGGCATCTCCAAGGAGCGCGTGCGCCAGATCGAGAGTCGCGCGCTCGAGAAGCTGAAGAAGGCGCTCACCGAGAGCCATCCGGAGATCGCGGCCGGGTGAAGGCGCGAGGGCGCCCCGATCACCCCGCCACGATCTTGTACTTGCGGCCCGGCTCGATGCGCGTGTGGTCGATCAGGCCGTTGAGCGCGCGAAAGGTGTCCACCGGGCGCTCCACCTGCATGCGGGCCGCGAGCGATTCCAGCGTGTCGCCGGCACCCGCCGTAACCACCCGCACGCGCAGCCGAGCGAGCGCGGCGATCTCCGCCTCGCCGATTCGGCGAACCGTGGAGAGCGTGCTCTGGAAGGCCGTCTCGGCGCCGGCATCGGCGGGGCGGTAGGCGAAGATCAGGCGGTAGACGGCGTCGCCGGCCCGCACCGCCGCGACGCGGAACAGCCAATCCTCGCCCCGCGAGCTCGCCACCGCCGCGGAAAGACCGTTGACCTCCCGCTCCTCCACCGCGCCGGTGACGACCGAATCGGTCCAGGTCGCGCGCACGACCTCGGCGAGGCCCTGCCCGGCCGCGGGCTCGACCGCGTCGAACATCAGGCGGCGCTCGCCGTCCGTCGATGTGCCGAGCACCGCGCGCGACGCGTTGTCGAGGGTGAAGCCGTCGGGCGCGGTGAAGCCGATCCCCAGCCGGGCGTTGAGGTAGCGCTGGCCGCGCACGATCCCGTCACGCGGATCCTCGCCGAAGGCGATTCCGTCGATCGCCGCGAGGTAGGCGTCGCGGTCCCCTGCGCCGAGCCCCGGCGCTCCGATGCGGCGGGCGGCGTTGCGGGCCTCCGCGATGCGCTCGGGCGTCGAGGGATGGCTGGCCAGACGGCTCGGCGGGCCGCCGGCACCCCCGGTCATGGCGTCGGCGAGGCTCATCCAGCGGTCGAGCGCGGTGAGGAAGCGCGCGGCACCGAACGGGTCGAAGCCGGCGCGCGCGAGGGTGCGCACGCTCACCGCATCGGCCTCGAGCTCCTGCGTGCGGGAGAAGCTGGCGAAGTCGTAGCGCGAGGTCTCGCGAATGTCGGCGCTCGCGCGCTGGTCGCGCAGCACGTCCGACACGACGCGGCTGACCAGCACCGAGCGCGCCTCGAGCTCGCTGCGCGCCGCCGCGTGGGCGAGGGTGACGTGGGCGATCTCGTGCGCCATGACGGCGGCGAGCTCAGAGGCGTCGTCGGCCAGCGCGATCAGCCCCCGGGTCACGTAGAGCCGCCCCGAGGGGAGCGCGAAGGCGTTGATCGCGGGGGAATCGAGGATCGTGACGCGGTAGCGCACGTCCGGCCGGTCGGTCGCGGCGACGAGCTTGGCGGTCATGCTCTCGAGCAGCGCCTGCGTCTGCGGCGCGCGATACTCGCCGCCGAAGCTCGAGACGAGCTGCTCGTGCTCGCTGTCCACGCCGGTCACGGCCGGCGCCTGCACGGGCGGGCGCGGATCGCCGCCGAAGATCAGGTTGCAGCCCGACAGGCCGGCTCCCGCCGCAGCGAGGACGGCGAGCCGCACGATGATCGATGCTCTCGTCATGGAAGGGGACGCCGCGGCTGTGCACTCGTCATCGACAGGATCTCGATCGCCTCCGCCGCCCCGACGCGCAGGGCCGGGCCTCGCCAGACCTCGATTATACCGCGCACGCGCATTCGTCGAGCCTCGAGCGCCTCCGCGCCGAGGCCCGATGCTTCGAGCCGCGCCCACACGTCGTCGGGGACGATCGCCGTGAAGCCGCCGTCCCACGCATAGCCGAAGTCGAGATACGTGCGCCGCTCACGCACGCCCACGCGCCGTACCACGCCCTCGACGACGGCGAAGCGCCCCGCTTGCGCGGCGAGGGCCTCGGTCTCCTCCGCGCGCAGAACCCGCTCGGCGGGGTCCGCCCACAGCCCGAGGCGGTCGCGCCGGGCCGCCGCCTCGAGATCGAGGAGGCCCGGCCGGCACAGCAGCCCATCGGGGCCGGGATCGACGCGGGCGAGGCCGCGGGTCACGAGATCGGCGGCGAGATCGGTCGCGGGCGTCCCGCCCTCCGCCGAAGCCCCGCCCGCGATCTCCAGGATTCCGGGGCGGCGGCCCCAGCGATCGGGCTCGACATCGAGCGTGCGCACGCCCGCACGCGCGCCGATCAGGCGATCGAGCGCCTCGCGCGCCGCGACGCCGGCGGGCCCTGCGTCGGCGAGCCGCACCCCCGCGAGGCGGATCGTGGCGCCGTCGTCTAGGAGCACCTCGCCGCGTGCCGGAACGGCCGCGATCCGCGCCGTCACCGGCGCCGCCGCGCAGTCGAGCGCCGCCGCGGGGGCGATCTCGGCGCAGACGGAGGCGCAGAGCGCGAGGACGAGTGCGGCGACGAGACGCGACATCGGGGTGGCTCCGGCTCCGGAGGGTGGTGTGCCGAACCTAGCCGCAATCGCCGGACGATGCACGTGGCGCCGCAGGCCCGAACGATCCTTCGGCGGTGGTGCCGTCCGCGATCGCGTGCGCACGCCCCGACGGGGGTTCTGAAGCCCATTGCCCGGCTCCCGCGGATGCGCTCTGCTGGCGGCCGGAGGAGGGCACCCGCCATGCCGCTGCAGAACCGCGTCACGCCTTTCGGCGCGCTCGTCGCGACCCCGCACCGGGGCACGTTGATGGGCAATCGCGGCTGCCTGCACGACGCGGAGCGGCGGATCGGGACGGCGCGCTGGCGCAGCCGCGCCTGGATCGCCTGCCTCACGGCCTTCGCGGGCAGGCGGCGCGCGCTGATGCAGCCGGGACGCTACACCGAGCTGTTCTTCCTCGACGAGGCCACGGCCTTCGCCGCCGGGCATCGCCCCTGCGTGGAGTGCCGGCGCGCCGACTGGCGCCGCTTCGCCGCCGCCTGGCGTGCCGGCAACGGGCCGCCACCGGACGGGCCGCTGCGGGCCGCCGATCTCGACCGCATTCTCCACGAGGCGCGGGTCGATCCGCGCACGCGCGCGCAGGTCCGCACGCCCGCCCGCCTCGGCGATCTCCCCGACGGCGCGATGGTCGTGCATCCCGGGGAGACGGGCGAGGAGCCGGAGGTGGCGCTCCTGTGGCTGGGCAGGCGGCTCGCGCCGTGGTCGCCCGCGGGCTACGGCGCGCCGCGCGCCGCCGATCCCGGCCGCGCCGTGCTGTCGCTCACGCCCGCGCCGGTGCTGCGTGCGTTCGCCGCCGGCTACGTGCCGGGCGTTCACCACACCGCGCAACCCGGGTAGCGCGCGGATCGCGTCGCCCGCAGCGCGGTTCCGCCGGGATCGGGACATGCGACGGCGGGAGCGTACGGAGCCTGGCGCAGGACGGCCGCGGCGCCCACGAACTCACGCTGCGTGACGCGCGGGAGTTGCTCATCTATGCTTATCCTAAGTTTTGCAAAGGCCGTGAATCCCAGGCCCCATCCCGAGGACCCATCCCCATGCGTCACGAGCCCGCAACGGCCGCCGCTCGTTCGCCGTCGCCGCCGCGCCCGCCCGCCTACCCGCTGCTCGGGCACCTGCCCTGGATGGCGAAGGACGCGCCGGGCTTCTTCACGCGCTGCGCGCGCGACCACGGCGGCGTCGTGGCGCTCGCGCTCGGCGGCTGGCCGGCGCTGCTGGTGACGGATCCCGACGCCATCGAGCCGATCCTCGTGCGTAACCATACGTCCTACATCAAGCACAGATTCTTCTGGCGGCACGTGCGCGCCATCTTCGGGGAGGGACTGCTCACCAGCAACGGGGCACTCTGGCAGCGCCAGCGCCGCCTCGCCGCCCCCGCCTTCGCCGGCCGCAAGCTCGACGGCTACGGCCCGATCATGGTGCGCATGACGCAGGAGCTGCTCGAGACGTGGACGCCCGGGCGGGCGCGCGACCTCCATGCCGACATGATGGGGCTCACCCTGCGGATCGCCGCGCGCACGCTGTTCGGGTCCGAGGTGAAGGAGGAGGTCGAGCGGATCGACCACGCGGTGACGCTCCTCATGGAGGAGATCGCGGCGCGCTACGCGCGGCCGTTCCTGATCCCGGACGCGGTGCCGCTGCCCGGCCACATCCGCTACCGGCGCGGCCTGAAGGTGGTCGAGGACGTGATCGCGCGGATCATCGCCGAGCGCCGCGCCCGCCCGACCGAGGCGAGCGACCTGCTCACGCTCTACATGCAGGCCCGCGACGAGGACGGCGGCGGCATGTCCGATCGCCAGTTGCGCGACGAGATGGTCACCCTGCTGCTCGCCGGCCACGAGACGACGGCGCTCGTGCTGTCGTGGGCCTGGTACGAGCTCGCGCGCCACCCGCAGGCGCAAGAGCGCCTCGTCGCCGAGATCGACGAGGTGCTCGGCGACCGGCCGGCCGGCGTCGAGGACGTGCGCCGCCTCCCCTTCGCGACCTGCATCGTGAACGAATCGATGCGCCTCTACCCGCCGGGCTGGGCGGTCGGCCGGGAGACGACGCAGGCGGTCGAGATCGGCGGCTGGCCGGTCGCGAAGGGCACGACGGTGATCATGGCGCCGTGGGTGCTCCACCGCGACCCGCGCTGGTTCGACGATCCCGAGGCCTTCCGCCCCGAGCGCTGGGAGGACGGGCTCGAGGAGCGGCTGCCCCGCTTCGCCTACATGCCGTTCAGCGGCGGGCCGCGGGTGTGCATCGGGGGGCGCTTCTCGATGATGGAGGCGATCCTCGTCCTCGTCACCATCGCCCGCCGATTCCGGCTCGCGCCGGTGGCGGGCCGGGAGACGACGCCCTTCCCGTCGATCACGCTGCGCCCGAAGGGCGGCGTGTGGGTCGCGCCGCAGGCGCGCGGCGGCGCCTGAGCGGCGCGGTCAGTGCCCGCGCGCCGCGAGCCAGGCCTCCATCTCGGCGATCTCGCGCTCCTGCTCGCGGATCACCGCCTCGGCGAGCGCCCGGATCTCCGGGTCGGCCCCGTGGTCGAGGACGACGCGCGCCATCTCGATCGCCCCGCGGTGATGCGGGATCATGCCGCGGACGAAGTCGACGTCGGCGTCGCCGGTGAGCGGGATGTCCATCTCCGCATGCATGCGGGCGTTGGCCGCGCGGAACGCTGCGACCGCCGGGCTCTCGGCCGCGACGACGGGGGCGGCGTGAGCGCCGTGGGCGCCGTGGGCACCGTGGGCGGCGTCCTGGGAGGCGGTCGCGGGGAGCGCGACGGCTGCCGCGGCGAGAACGAGGGCGGCGGCGGTGACGGAGAGGGACTTCATGGGCGTGATGCTCTTACGATTGGAGAGGGACAGGGGGCGCGCCGGGGGAAATGCGGCCCATCGCGGGCGTGGCTGCGCGCCTCAGCCGGCCTCGGCCGCCGCGACCGGCGTCGCCGCGTAGCCGCCGCGGGCGAGCGCGGCGCGCAGGTCGGCGTCGCTCGCCCGCGAGACGATCGAGACGCGCTTGGCGTCGACGTCGGCGGAGACCTCCGCCGCGGGATCGACGGCGGCGACGATGCGGGCGATGGCCTTGGCGCAGCCGCCGCAGCTCATGTCGGGAACGCTGTAGAGACGCACGGGACCCTCCTCGTGAAGAATGTCCCCGCGTTCATCGACCTTCCCACCATGGCAAGGTCAAGCGGTATTCGCGAGGCCGTTCAGCGCACGAGCCGCTCGCGGGTCAAAGCCCCGCATCTCACGAAAGGATGCCCGCCTCCGATGCCCTCGGGCAGGAAGAGGCGCAGCGTGAAGGCGTTCTCGCGCAGGATCCAGCCCCAGCCGCGGTACTCCTCGCCCTCGGAGTAGCAGGTCACCGCGCCGGAGATCACGTCCTCGCGGGCCTGCGCGTCCTCGAAGTAGCAGGCGCTCTCGTAGAAGCCGACGGCGAAGCCGCCGCTGCCGAATACCACGCCCGCCGGCGTGACCTCGAATCGCCCCACCGCGACGCGTGCCTGGTTTTCGACGTCGTCGAAGCAGCCGTCCGGGTCGACGCCCCACCAGCCCTCCACCTCGCGCAGGAGGTCGGCGCGCGCGCCCGCGGCGCCGAGGGCCAGGACGAGCACGAGGGCGAGGGCGAGGACGAGGGCGAGGACGAGGGCGCGCCCGGAGCGCCGGGCGGTCGCCGGCACGGTCATCGCGTCGCTCCCCCGTGCCCGACCCGCAGCTCGTCGAGGGACTGGATCGCGTGGACGCGCACCGCGTCGGCGCCGCCCCGGTAGCCGTACTGGCGCGCGAGGCCGTCGAGGTCGTCGAGGCGCGGATCGTCGCCGAGCGCGAGCCCGTGGCAGCCGGCGAAGTAGAGGACGTAGGCGTAGGTGGTCGCCCCGGCGGGCGTGCCGTCGGCGATGGGCGCGAGCTCGACCTGCTCGAAGCCGCCGACCTCGACCGGCCAGACCAGCGAAGGCCTGGTCTTCGAGCAGAGGAACCACGTCGTGAACGGATCACCGCCCTCGCGCCGGCCGGGGCTGTCGTAGGAGCCGCCCGGATGGTGCGATTCCCACGACTTGAGCGTCGCGCGCTTGAGCACCTCGCCGCCCTCGGCCGTCACGATGTTGTATTCCTCGATCGAGAACCAGGAGCAATAATCCATGTGGCAGCGCCCCCGCAGCAGCTCCGCCGCGGAGGCGGGCACGACGCAGGACGCCACCGCGGACAGCACGCACGCGGCGATGGCCGGAACGAGACGCACAGGACCCAACCCCTTCTTCGAGAACATCCGGGCCAGAGCCTAGCGGCTCGGCCGCGCCCCGGGGAGCGGGCGATTCCGGATTGCCCGGCGCGCGTTCGTGCGGGTGGAATCGCGCCGACGACCATGCTACACACGCCGCCGCGACGGTCCCGTAGCTCAGCAGGACAGAGCAGCGGTTTCCTAAACCGTTGGTCGGAGGTTCGAGTCCTCCCGGGATCGCCACCCTCCAGAGTGCCCGGCCCCGCGGGCCTGCGTCGCCCCCGCCCGATCGCCTCAAGGTTAAGCGCCCCTTAACTCGCCCTGCCTACCCTCCGCTCGTCGCCACCAAGCCTCGATCGGACCATGCCCGCACGACGCCGCGCCCCTTCACCCGCCGACGAGCTCAAGGACGCCCTGCGCGGGTTCCTGCGCCGCCGGATCGCCGAGACGACGGGGCTCGTGCTCCTCGCCGCGGCGCTCGCGCTCGCGCTGGCGCTGGCGACGTGGTCGGTGGAGGATCCGAGCCTCAACCACGCGACGGACGGGCCGGTGCGCAACCTGCTCGGCTTCCCCGGCGCGGTGGCGGCGGATCTCGTGATGCAGCTCGTCGGGCTCGGCGCGGTCGCGCTGATCGCGCCGCTCGCCCTGTGGGGCTGGCAATTGCTGCGCGCGGGGGCGCTGCCGCGCCTGACGCTGCGCATCGGCCTCCTGCTCGTCGGCGCCGGCGCGGCGACGGCCGTCGCCGCGGCGCTGCCGGCGACGGCGCGCTGGCCGCTGCCGACGGGGCTCGGGGGCGTGTGCGGCGACGCGCTGCTCGGCGCCGTGCACACCGTCACCGGCATCGCCGGCGGCCCGGCCGCCGCCTTCGTCGGCTTCGTCTTCGCCGCGATCGCCATCCTCTCGCTCACCGCCGCCTGCGGCTACGGCTTCGCCGACGACGAGGAGGAGGCCGAGGACGAGGTCGCCCTGCCGCGCCGCCGCGGGCCGATCGACCTCGACGACCTCGACGAGCCCGGCCGGGAGGACGATCCCGGCCGCGCGCTCGTCTGGCTCGGCGCCGTGGCGCACGGCGTCATGAGCGCGCGCGGCGCGCTGCGCCGCGGCTTCGCGCTCGCCCGCGCGGCGCTCGCCGCCCGGCGCGAGGAGGAGGACTTCGCCTTCGCCGGCCCGCATCGCCGCGAGCCGGTGCTCGACGACGACTTCGTGCCGCCCGCGCGCCCCGTCCGACCCGCCGCGGGC
>NZ_JBQTCJ010000054.1:0-34227 GCF_052380005.1 Salinarimonas sp. NSM | reverse complement strand
GCCGCCGCGGGTCTCCCCTCTCCCTCGTGGAGAGGGGCCGGGGGTGTGGGGCGTGGAAGGCTGGTGCGACGCCGATGCGGGTGCCCGACCTGCGGTCGCGGCCTCCATCGATGCCGAGATCGTCCTGCCCGCCCCACGCCGGCACGAGCGGGAGGGGAGCGCGTCGGCGCTTCCTGCGATAGAGGGCGACCATGGAGTGGACCGACGAGGGCATCGTGCTCGGCGCGCGCTCCCACGGCGAGAGCGGCGCGATCGTCGAGCTGCTGACGATGGAGCACGGCCGGCATCTCGGCTACGTCAACGGCGCGCGCGGCAAGCGGCTCGCAGCGGTCGTCCAGCCGGGCAACACGGTGGCGGCGTCCTGGCGGGCGCGCACCGACGAGCAGATGGGGACGTTCACGCTCGAGGGCGTCGCCCTGCGCTCGGGCGCGCTGATGGCCTCGCGGCTCGCGCTCTACGGGCTCGCCACGATGAGCGCGCACCTGCGCCACCTGCCCGAACGCGACCCGCATCCCGCGCTCTACGTCGCGGCGCAGGCCCTCGTCTCGCACCTCGACGACCCCGACCTCGCGCCGCGCCTGTTCGTCGCCTTCGAGCTCGCGCTGCTCGCCGAGCTCGGCTTCGGCCTCGACCTCGGCGCCTGCGCGCTCACGGGCGTGACGGACGACCTCGCCTGGGTCTCGCCGCGGACGGGCCGCGCGGTCTCCCGCGACGCCGGTGCGCCCTGGGCCGACAAGCTCCTGGCGCTGCCGGCCTTCCTGACGGCGCGCGGCAGAAGCGAGGGCGGCGGGGCGGGCGACGGGGACGACCCGACGCCCGAGGAGATCGCGCAGGGCTTTACGCTGACGGGGCACTTCCTGGAGCGCGCGGTGTTCGCGCCGAACGGCGTGCAGGCGCCGCCGGAGCGGATGCGGTTCGTGGGGCTGGCGCGCGCGGGATCGTGATGGGCGTGGACAACTCCGCCTCGGCCCATCGTGCGCCCTTGCCCACGTACCCCATCCGTTCTAACGAGTTCAGTCGCACATCAACCCGAGGCGCCACATGGGCAAGCCCGTCGATCCGCCGTCCGGCCCCGACGCCGAGAGCATCAACCTGAAGGACGCGCTCGAGGAGCGCTATCTCGCCTACGCGCTCTCGACGATCATGAACCGCGCGCTGCCGGATGCGCGCGACGGGCTCAAGCCCGTGCACCGGCGCATCCTCTACGGCATGCGCCTCCTGCGGCTCGACCCCGGCACGGCCTTCAAGAAGTCCGCCAAGGTCGTGGGCGACGTGATGGGCTCGTTCCACCCCCACGGCGATCAGGCGATCTACGACGCGCTGGTGCGACTGGCGCAGGACTTCGCCTCGCGCTACCCGCTGGTCGACGGGCAGGGCAACTTCGGCAACATCGACGGCGATTCGGCCGCCGCCTACCGCTACACCGAAGCGCGCCTCACCGAGGTCGCGCGCCTGCTGCTCGACGGGATCGACGAGGACACGGTCGACTTCCGGCCGAACTACGACGGCTCGACGGAGGAGCCCGTCGTGCTGCCGGCGGCCTTCCCGAACCTCCTCGCCAACGGCTCGCAGGGCATCGCGGTGGGCATGGCGACCTCGATCCCGCCGCACAACGCGGCGGAACTGTGCGACGCGGCGCTCTACCTCATCGACCACCCGCAGACCACCTCCGAGCAGCTCCTCGCCTTCGTGCCGGGGCCGGACTTCCCCACAGGCGGCATCATCGTCGAGAAGCGCGAGCAGATCGTCGAGGCCTACAATACCGGCCGCGGCGGCTTTCGCGTGCGCGCGCGCTGGCACAAGGAGGACGGCGGGCGCGGGCAATGGTCGGTCGTGGTGACCGAGATCCCCTACGGGGTCGGCAAGTCCCGCATGATCGAGAAGATCGCGGAGCTGATGGCCGAGCGCAAGCTGCCGCTCGTGGCGGACGTGCGCGACGAATCGGCGGAGGACGTCCGCATCGTCTTCGAGCCGCGCACGCGTACGGTCGACGCCGCGCTGATGATGGAATCGCTGTTCCGGCTGACCGATCTCGAGGCGCGCATCCCGCTCAACATGAACGTGCTCGTCGGCGGGACGGTACCCAGGGTCATCGGGCTCGCCGAGGCGCTGCAGGCGTGGCTCGACCACCGCCGCGACGTGCTCCAGCGCCGCTCGCGCCACCGCATGGCCGCGATTGACCGCAGGCTCGAGATCCTGCGCGGCCTCCTCGTCATCTACCTCGATCTCGACGAGGTCATCCGCATCATCCGCGAGGAGGACGAGCCGAAGGCCGAGCTGATGCGCACCTTCGAGCTCACCGAGATCCAGGCCAACGCCATCCTCGACACGCGCCTGCGCTCCTTGCGCAAGCTCGAGGAGATGGAGCTCAAGCGCGAGCTCGACGGGCTCACCGAGGAGCGCGCGGGCCTCGAGGCGCTGCTCGCCAGCGACGCGAAGCAGTGGAAGACGGTGGCCAAGCAGATCCGCGAGGTGCGCAAGAGCTTCTCCGGCGAGACGGCGGTGGGGCGGCGGCGCACCAGCTTCGAGGACATGCCGGACACGGCCGGCATCGACATCACCGAGGCGATGGTCGAGCGCGAGCCGATCACCGTGATCGTCTCGACCAAGGGCTGGATCCGCGCGCTCAAGGGCCACGTCCAGGACGTCTCGTCGGTCGCGTTCAAGGGCGACGACGCGCTCGCCTTCTCCTTCCACACGGAGACGACGGCGAAGATCCTGGCACTCGCGACCAACGGCAAGGTGTTCACGCTGGATGCCTCGAAGCTGCCGGGCGGGCGCGGCTTCGGCGACCCGATCCGGCTGATGGTCGATTTCGACGACGACGCCGAGATCGCGGCGATCTTCCCGTTCGTGGCCGGCCAGAAGCTCTTCCTCGTCTCCTCGGACGGACGCGGCTTCGTCGCGCCCACCGATGCGCTCGTCGCCAACACCCGCAAGGGGAAGCTCGCGCTCAACGTCGACGCCGGCACGAAAGCCGTGCTCGCCGTACCCGCGGAGGGTGATCACGTCGCCATCGTCGGCGAGAACCGCAAGCTCCTCGTCTTCCCGCTGGCGCAGGTGCCCGAGATGAGCCGCGGGAAGGGCGTGCGACTCCAGCGCTACCGCGACGGCGGCGTCTCGGACGCCAAGATCTTCACGCTCGTCGATGGGCTCACCTGGGTCGACACGTCCGGGCGCACCTGGACCGTGAAGGGCGAGGACCTGCGCGACTGGATCGCCAACCGCGCCGACGCCGGCCGCCTGCCGCCGAAGGGCTTCCCGAAGACGAACAGGTTTTCGTAATTCCACAAACCGGCACGGGCGAAATTCACAATTGCGCTGGTGGCCCATTAACGGTTCGCCACCACTCTCGGCCTGTGAAACAGGTGACGCGCGCCGCCCGAACGGCGCGCCTCCGGGAGAGAGCGATGACGACGTTGGCACGCCTCGTCTACGTCAGCCGACCCCGTATGGCGGGGCGAGATGGTAGCTCGCTCGCGGGATGGCGGCGGACGTCGCATGCCGGCTTTCTGGCGCAATGCGACGCGATCCTCGTCGAGGCGCGCCGGCGCAACGCGGACGCTGCGATCACCGGGGCGCTGCTGGCCGGTCCCGGCCTGTTCGCCCAGGTGCTGGAAGGCAGTCGCGCGGCCGTCTCGGAAGCCTTCGCGCGGATCTGCCGCGATCCACGCCACGAGGCGATCGAGATCCTCGAGATGCGCGCCGTCGACGAGCGGCGCTTCGCTCAGTGGACCATGGCGTTCAGCGACATCGACGGCGCGCCCGCGGCGCTCGTCGCGCGATTCAGGCAGGGGCGGGAGCTCGACGTCCGGCAGATGACGCCCACCGCGCTCCTCGCCTTCATGGAAGCCGTCGCGCAGGCGCAGGCGCAGGACAACGCGCTGCTCGGCGCGCCGCGCCCGAGCTACGTCGACGACATCGTCTTCGTCGAAGCCGCGGAATAGGCGAAAGTCCGCGTCAGGCACGACCGAGGCGGGCGAGCACGCCTTCGGCCGCCGCCCGGCCGGTGGCGAGGCAGCCCTGCAGCAGGTAGCCGCCCGTCGGTGCATGCCAGTCGAGCATCTCGCCGGCGACGAAGACGCCCGGGCGCACGCGCAGCATGAGGCCGGCTTCGAGCGCCTCGGCGCGCACGCCGCCGCGCGTGGAGATGGCGCGCTCGATCGGCCGCATGGACGCGACCGAAAGGACGCAGTCCTTCGCGCGGGCGGCGAGCGCCTCCGGGTCGGCCGGCAGTGGACCCGCCTCGCGCATCAGCCCGACCGCCGCCGGCGCGAGCCCGGCGCGGCGCAGCCGCTCGGTCAGCGTGCGCCCCTTGGGCGCGGCTGCGATGCGCGCGGCGAGAGCGTCGGCGTCCAGGTCCGGCCGCAGGTCGAGATGGAGCGCGACGGCCCCGGCCGCATCGAGCGCTTCGCCGATGTGGGCCGAGCGGGCGTAAATCCCGGTCCCTTCGAGCCCGTGCTCCGTGATCATCGCCTCGGTCGTGTCCGACG
The DNA here is from genome assembly GCF_052380005.1 of Salinarimonas sp. NSM. Lineage (NCBI taxonomy): Bacteria > Pseudomonadati > Pseudomonadota > Alphaproteobacteria > Hyphomicrobiales > Salinarimonadaceae > Salinarimonas > Salinarimonas sp. NSM. The sequence goes on along the minus strand of NZ_JBQTCJ010000054.1, from coordinate 29,734 downwards.
CGTCCGCCGGCCGCCCCACGCCGATCGCGACGCGCTTGAGCGGCGTGCCGGCGAATCGCGCCCGGAAGACGGCGCTCCAGGCGGTGGCGACGCCGGCGTTCATCGGCGCGAGGGGCGCCACGGCGACGCCGGCCTCCGCGAGGATCGGGACCCATGCCCCGTCCGAGCCGAGTCGCGACCAGGAGGCGCCGCCGAGCGCCAGGATGGTCGCGTCGGCGGGGAGCGCACGCGCCTCGCCACCGCTCTCGACGACGAGCCCGCCATCGTCGGAGAAACCCGTCCAGCGCGTTCGGGCGAGGAGCCGGACGCCGGCCGCCTGGAGCCGCGCGAGCCAGGCGCGGGCGAGCGGGCTCGCCTTGAAGCTCTGTGGAAAGACGCGGCCGGAGGAGCCGACGAAGGTCGGCTCGCCGAGCCGGTCCGCCCAGGCGCGAAGGTCCTGCGGCGTGAACCGCGCGATCGCCTCCCGCACCACAGGTGCGACGCTGCCGCCGTACCGCGCGAGAACGCGCTCCAGCGGCTCGGAATGGGTCAGGTTGAGCCCGCCGCGTCCCGCGAGCAGGAATTTTCGCGCAGGGCTCGGCATGCGCTCGATCAGCGTCACCGAGACGCCTCCCGCCTCCACGAGCCGCTCGGCGGCGGCGAGGCCGGCGGGGCCGGCCCCGACGATGACGACCTGGGGCAGGCTCACCTGCGGGCTCCTCCGGACGGGCTCTCGCGCACGCGACAGCGGGCGCGGGCACTGCGCGCAGGCCAGAGATGACCCGGGCCGCCGCCGGAGGCAAGCTCACGGCGAGAGTTCGCGTCGCGAGGAGCTGCCGAGGCCCCTCGGCGCCGCTCAGCTGGCGCGATCGGCGGCACCGTTGGCCGGCTTGACGGGCCGCGCCGGCTCGGCCGGCTCGAACAGCGCGTCCTCCCCGCCCGCATCGATCGCGTCCGGCGCGGGCGGCGGCGGGACCGGCACGGGGCGCGGGGCCGGGTTCGGTGCCGCGGCCGGACCCTTGGAGCCGCTCGCGACCGCCGCCGCGGGCTGCGCGGGTGCCGGCTTCGCCGCCGGCTGCGGTGCGGCGGCCGGTGCGCCCGGCGCATCGCTGCGCGAGAGGCGCTTGAGCGCGCTCAGCACCGCATCGTCCCGGCCGCGGCCGGCGAAGCGTGGCGCCCGCGAGTCGAGGTCGTCGAGGAGCGCATCGAGCGCCGCATCGGCAATCGGCCCCTCCCAGAGGGGCGGACGGGCGCCGAGGGCGAGTGCGCGGGGCTCGATCGCCTCCTCGCCGGCGAGCTCGGGGCCGAACCAGGTCGGCGCGGCGAACCCCCGCGCCTCGTCCTCGCCCTCGAAGGCGACGCGCACCACCGCGGCGATGGAAGGCGCCAGGTAGCGGTCGACGACGACGATCGGCCCCTCGCCCGAATCCATGCGGATGCGCTCGTAGCTCACCTTGCCGGCACAGACGTCGAGCAGGATCTCGCCCTGCGCGCGCGAGACCTCGGTGCGCTCCTCCCCCGACACGGCGCCGTCCCGGAGCGTCTCCAGCACGAGCTCGCAGCGGTCGCCCTCGAGGCGCACGTGCGAGCGGCGATCCGGCTGGTCGGGGAAATGTCCCTCCAGCACCCGCACGCCCGGCCGCTCACGGCGGATGAGGCGCACCAGGGACGGCGCGATGGCGTAGCGGCGTTGCGGCTTCATTGCGGTGTCTCGACGCTGTGGGGGCGGGGCGTGTCGCGCCGACGCCCGGCGGGGAGGCCCCGCGGGCGCCAGCGTCACGCTCTGTCTTCTGCGCTCGCACCGTCCGGCACGAGCGGCCGAACGGTCGGAGCAGAATGCGTCGGATTTGCGCCCTTCGTCTTTAAAGTCGGTTAGGGCCCACACCGCGGCCGGCGGGCACGTCGCCGGCCTCCTCCTCGTCCTCCGCCTCCTCGCCGCGGTCGCTCTCCTCGATCTCGCTCTCCTCGCCTTTCAGCAGGCGCAGAACCTCGAGCGCGACGGGCCAGGGCGTCGCCATGGCGATCTTGAGCATGGCGCGCCCGTCGCCGAGGTCGTCGACGTGCACGCCCGAGACGGCCGCCTCCTCGGCCGCGGACCCACCGGGGCCCTGGAGCTCGATCGCCCCGAGCAGCTCCTGCGTCTCGACGCCCAGAACGCGCCCGAGCGCCTCCACGTGCGTCATCCGTCGCGGCAGGCTCCGCCCCTTCGCGTAGGACCAGACGCTGACGTCGGAGATCCGCATGCCCGGCGGCAGGTGCTCCTGGGCCCGCCGGGCGGTTTCCTTGTAGGTGAGGCCGCTGCGCTTGATCGCCTGCCAGAGGCGCTGCGAGAAGGCGTCCTTGTCGATTGGGAGCGTCCGCTCCTTCGCCGGCTTCGCCGACGTCTCGGGGGCGTTCGAACGTCCCTGCATCACTCGGATCCTCGCGAGCTCGGGCGGGCGACCGCGTCCGGCGCGCCGCGAAGCGGGGCGACGGGGCGGACGGGGGGTGTCTCCGGCGGTCGCTTGGGCGCGGCCGTCCCGGAACCGTGGCTTTCGAGAAAAACGCGAACAGTGGTTTGATTATGGCGCACGCCGGCCGATCTCCCGCAGAGAAGACGCCGCGCCGGATTGTGCGCGGCCGATGCGCCCCCCGTGCATTCGCCTCGATGTGACACTCTGACGGAGAATGGTTTTCCCGATCTTAAACGATGAGAATCGAAGCTGGCCATATCGAAACGCCTCCATGTCAACGGATGTCAATGTCCCTTGCTCACTGTTCCTGAACGGAACTGAACGAGACGCTGGCTGGAGACTGTGCGAGGATCGTACCGGGCAATTATACCGAATGAAAAGCAGCATATTTTATCGAAGATTACTTTCTATTCGACCTTGTTCATCGGATAGCGCCGCTTGCCGCTGGAGGGTGAAGCACAGCCGGCGGGCGTTGCAGCCATACGGAGGGTGCCGCGGCGACGTGGTGGTGGCCCCGGCCGGGATCGAACCGGCACGCCTCGAGGGCTCCGAATTTTAAGTTCGGTGCGTCTACCAGTTTCGCCACGGGGCCGCGCGAGCGATGCGACGCGCATCTATCACACGTCGCGCCCGGTGCGAAGCTCGACGAATCGCCGCCTCTTCGGAAGCCGCGGCGTGCCCGCGCCGTTCGACGGCGAGGGAGCCTACCGGCCGCCCGCGCGTTGCTCTCGCCGACACCTTAGACCGGAGTGCCCCAGATGCGCCACTCGAGCTTCGCCGCCGCCGTGAGCCTCACGCTGGCCTCCGCTGGGCTATTCCCCGCCGCCGCCGAGCCGGCGCTCGACCCCATCGCGGTCGAGACGGCACGGCTCGAGGGGTACGAGCCCATGGAGGGCGAGCGCAGCCCGCTCGTCCTGCGCCTCCAGGTCCTGCTCGACCGCGCCGACGTCTCGCCCGGCGTCATCGACGGCTATCTCGGCGAGAACGTCCGCAAGGCGCTCGAGGCCTATGCCCTGCGCGAGAGCATAGACGCGAACGGGCCGCTGGCGGCGCCGGTGGTCGAGGCGCTGATCGCCGGCGACGACGCGCCCGTGCTCTCCACCTACACGATCACCGAGGACGACGTCGCCGGACCCTTCGTCGACGAGATCCCCGACGACTACGCGGCGCTCGCCGAGATGGAGCGCCTCGCCTATCACGGCCCGCAGGAGATGCTGGCCGAGCGCTTCCACATGGACCAGGACCTCCTCGCGGCGATGAACCCGCGGGCGGACTTCTCCCGGGCGGGCACCGAGATCCTCGTCGCGCAGCCGGGCGACCCGCTGGAGACGGCCGCGATCGCGCGCATCGAGGTCTCCCGCTCCCGCGGCGCGCTGCGGGCGCTCGACGGCGACGGCGGCCTCGTGCTGTTCCATCCCGCGACCGTGGGGAGCAGAGAGACCCCCTCCCCGTCCGGCACGCACGAGGTGACCGCGATCGCCACCGACCCGGCCTACTACTATCGCCCCGACGTGAACTTCCAGCAGGGGGATCTCGAGACGCAGCTCGAAATCCCGCCGGGGCCGAACAACCCCGTCGGCACGGTCTGGATCGATCTCAGCGAGCCCACCTACGGCATTCACGGCACGCCAACGCCGGCGGAGATCGACAAGGACTACAGCCACGGCTGCGTGCGCCTCACCAACTGGGATGCCGAGGAGCTGGCCGCCCTGGTCGAGACCGGCACGCCGGTGGCGTTCGTCGAATGAGCCGGCGCCGCCCCCTCTTCGCGCGGGCGGCCGCGACGGCGCTCCGCACCGCGCTCGCGGCCGTTGCGATCGCCCCTCTCGCCGTCGCGGCGCAGGACGCGCCGCCGCGCCCGCCCGAGAGACCGCCGCATCTCCGGCGCATCGACATGAACCCGCCGCTCCCCGTGGCGCGGCCCGCGCTCGAGGCGGATGCCGAGGACGGGGCGGGCGAGGAGGCCGAGAGCCCCGCCGCCGACGGGCACACCGACGAGGCGCCGCAGCCGCCGCCCCGCCCGAAGGTGGAGGAGCCGGAGGCGGACGTCGAGGACGAGGCCGAAAGCCCCGCCGCCGATGCGCGGACCGACGATTCGCCGCTCCCGCCCCCGCGCCCGGTGGTCGAGGAGCCCGAGGCGGTGCTGCCCGACGCGCCGCGCCGGCCGCTGGAGACCGACCCGGCCGAGCGCGCGGCCCACGAGGCCTGCCTCGCCGATCTGGACGAACGCGACGTCGTCTACGAGCCGTTGCCGGCGATCGACGGCGAGGGGCGCTGCGGCGTGGCCTTCCCGCTGCGGTTGGAGGCCGTGGGCGGGATCGCGCTCCAGCCCGCCGTCACGGTCCAGTGCCCCGTCGCCCGCGCCCTCGCCGGCTGGAGCGCGCAGGCGCTGGTGCCCGCCGCGCGCGAGCATCTCGACGCGCGCCCGACGACGCTGTTCACGGCGGGCGCCTACGCCTGCCGCGGCCGCAACCAGCAAGAGGATGCGCGGCTCTCCGAGCACGCCTTCGCCAACGCCGTCGACCTCAGCGGCATCGGCTTTGCGACCCGCATCGCCGTGCCGGTCGAGCCGCGCGGCGGGGAGAGCGGCCCCGAGGCCGCGTTCCAGCGCGAAATCCGCAAGGCGGCCTGCGCCCACTTCCGCACCGTGCTCGGCCCGGGCGCGGACGCCTACCACGACGACCATCTGCACTTCGATCAGCGCCAGCGAACGAACGACTATCGCCTGTGCGAGTGATCCGCGCGACGCGGCGCCTCAGTCGGCGTCGCGCTCGTGCTTGAGGTGGAGCTTCAGCTCGATCACCCGCACGACGGACATCATGATGATGCCGAACACGACGGAGACCGCCGCGAGCGTGTACTGCCCCGCGCCCAGCGCGATCCCGAATGCGGCGGCGAGCCACAGGTTGGCGGCCGAGGTGAGGTTGCGCACGTCTCCCTTCGAGACGAAGATCGCGCCAGCCGCGATGAAGCCGATCGCCTGGGCGAGACCCTGGATCGCGCGCAGCGGGTCGACCGTCACCTGGTCCCCGGTCGCTAGCGCCTGCTCGTAGACGAGGAAGGCCGAGATCGTGATGACGCAGGAGGAGAGGCTGACCATGCCATGCGTGCGCAGCCCCGTCGCCCGCCCGCGCAGCTCCCGATCGAGGCCGAGCAGCATGCCGCCGATCGCGGCCGCGAAGAGCCGGACCGTCACGTCCCAGAACGGGATCTCGCCGGAGTAGAGGATCTCGTCGACCACCTGCGCTCCACCTCGTCTCGTGTGCATCCCTGCGACGGGAACGCACGAGGTCCGCGGTTCGCTCCGCGCGGACGCGGAAGACGTCACAGCACCTTCGCCATGACGCAGCGCCGCGCGGGGTCGAGGCCGGCGGCGATCTCGTTCCGGTATTTCGCTGCGTGGCCCGGCGGCAGGCCGGGGATCGTGAGCTCGACGAATCCGAGCCGGCCGTAGAACGGCTTGTTCCAGGCGAGCACCCGGTCGGTGGTCAGCGTCAGCGCCGGAACGAAGGCCCAGCGCCCGAAGTCGATCGCCGTCGCCATCAGGGCGGTTCCGAGACGCCGCCGCTGGTGCGGGCGGGCGACCGAGACCTCGTGAACGTGCAGGAAGCCGTCGAGGTCGCCCGCGGCGAGGAACCCCACCGGCGCATCGCGCGCATCCGCCGCGACCCAGAGCGTCCCGGCCACGCGACAGAGGTCGAGGGCCTCGGCCGGCATCGTCGCCACCGGCTCCGGCAGCGGCGCGCCGGCCTCCGCGAACAGCGTCGCGGCGGAGGCCTCGACCGCCGGCAGGAGCGGGACGTCCGCCTCCGCCGCCGGGCGGATGCGGTAGCCGGGCGCCGGATCAGCCCTCACCGGGCTGAGGCCCGTCGTAGCCCTCGATGACGATGAGGTCGACGTCCGCGCCGCCCTTCTGCTCGGCGAGCGCCTCCTGGTACTCGGGCGAGTTCCAGCAAGCGAGGGCTGTCTCGTAGCTCGGGAACTCGATGACGACGTTGCGCGCCCGCGCCTCTCCCTTCACAGCCTCGAAGGCGCCGCCGCGCACGAGGAAGCGGCCGCCGTACTTCGCGAAGGCGATGCCGTTCTTGGCGACGTAGTTCTTGTAGGCGTCGGCGTCGCGCACGTCGACGCGCCCGATCCAGTAGCCCTTGCGCATCACTCGGCTCCCTCGACGATGACCATGTCGGCGATGCCGGCGCCCTCGCGCTTGGCCTTGGCGGCCTGATACTCCGGCGAGTGGTAGTAGCGCTCCGCCTGCTCCATCGACTCGAACTCGATGACGACGTTGCGCGGGCGCCCCTCGCCTTCCATCACCTTCATCGCGCCGCCGCGCACGATCGGCCGCCCGCCGTACTTGCGGATCGCCTCGGTGGCGCCCTTGGCGTACTCGGCGTAGCGCTCCGGGTCGGTGACGGTGACGCGGGCGATGAAATAGGCCTTGGGCATGATGTCTCCTTCGTTCCGGGTCCGATGCGATGCCGGGCGCGGCATCCTAGCCGATGCGCCGGTCGCGAAGGCAAGCGGCGGCGACGCTCAGACGGCCTGCGCCATCTCCGCCAGCACGGCCTGTGCCGCCGCCCGCGGGTCCTCCGCGCGGATGATCGGGCGGGCGACGACGAGGTGGTCGGCGCCCGCGGCGAGCGCGGCCGCCGGGGTGACGACGCGCTTCTGGTCGCCGGCCTCCGCGCCCGCGGGCCGGATGCCGGGCGTGACGATCGCCGTCTCGTCGCCGACGACGCCGCGCAGGCGCGCGGCCTCCGCCGCCGAGGCGACGATGCCGTCGATGCCGATCGCGCGGGCCTGCGCGGCGCGGCGCGCGACGAGGCTCGCGACGTCGCCCGAGAAGCCCGCCTCGGCGAGGTCGGCGTCGTCCCAGGAGGTCAGAACAGTCACGGCGAGGATCCGCAGGCCACCGTCACCCCGCCCCGCGACGGCCGCACGCATGGTCTGCGGGTAGGCGTGCACGGTCAGGAAATCGACCCCCATCGCCGCGACCGCGCCGACGCCCTCCTCCACGGTGTTGGCGATGTCGTGGAGCTTGAAGTCGAGGAACACCTTCTTGCCCGCGTCGACGAGCTCGCGCGCGAAGCCGAGCCCGCCCGAGAAGCCCAGCCTGTAGCCGATCTTGTAGAAGCGCCCGGCGTCGCCGATGCGCGCCACGAGGGCGCGGGCCTCGTCGACGGAGGGGACGTCGAGGCCGATGATCAGGCGCTCCTCGAGCGGGATGGCGGGACGGGTCACGGGCTCGGGTCCTCTTCGGGCTCTATCGTCGGCGCGGCGCCGGGCTTCGCCTTGCCCGGCTTCGGTGCGGGGGTCTTGTCGGGGAAGCGGCAGAGGTCGGCGATGGCGCAGCGCCAGCACTCGGGCTTTCTCGCCTTACAGACGTAGCGACCGTGCAGGATCAGCCAATGATGCGCGTTGCGCCGGTAGGGCTCCGGCACGAGCGGGGTGAGCGCCGCCTCGATCGCATCGGTGTCGCGCCCGTAGGCGAGCGGGATGCGATGGGAGACGCGGAAGATGTGCGTGTCGACCGCGAGCGTCGGCTCGCCGAAGGCGACGTTCATCACCACTGCCGCCGTCTTGCGCCCGACGCCGGGCAGCGTCTCGAGCACCGACCGATCGGCGGGCACGGCGCCGCCGTGCTCCTCGACCAGGATGCGCGACAGCGCGATCACGTTCTTCGCCTTGGCGTTGAACAGGCCGATCGTCTTGATGCGCTCGCGCACGCCCTCCTCGCCGAGCGCGAGCATGGCGGCGGGCGTGTCCGCCACCGGGAACAGGCCGCGGGTGGCCTTGTTGACGCCGGCGTCCGTCGCCTGGGCGGAGAGCACGACGGCGACGAGGAGCGTGAACGGGTTCGTGTACTCGAGGTCCGAGCGCGGATCGGGATCGGCGGCGGCGAGGCGGCGGAAGATCTCGCGGCGCGTCTCGGCGTCGACGGGCCTGGGGGGCTTGCGGCCGATGGCGCCGGCGAACTTGGCGGCGGGCTTCGGCTTGCTCGTCCTCGGCTTCGGCTTGGAGGCCTTCTTCGCCGTCGCCGCCGACGCGCTCCGTCCGCGAACGGGACGCCCCTCCCCGCTCCCGTCGGCGGGTGCGGCGTCGGCGACCGTCTCCTCCGGCGATTTCGAGCGCACGGCACACTCCCAAGCGGCGACGAGCGCGTTATACTCTCCCGCACGACGACGGCAAGGCGTTCCCCCGATGGCCGATACCGACACGCGAGACGATCGAGGACACGAGGCGCCCCCACTGTTCTCGGCGACGATCACCCCGCACCGCTCGCTCGCGCCCTCGGGCGCGCGGTTGGTGCTCGTCCTGTGCTGCCTCGCGGCGGTGGGATCGAGCATCCCATTCATCGTTCTCGGAGCCTGGCCCGTCGCCGGCTTCCTCGGCCTCGACCTCGTGGCGCTCGCCATCGCCTTCAAGGCGAGCTTCCGCTCGGCCAAGGGCTTCGAGGAGGTGGTTCTCACGCCTCTCGAGCTGCTCTTCCGAAGGGTAACGCATCGCGGCGAACGCTCCGAGCGGCGCTTCAACCCGCTCTGGACGCGCCTCGACCGCGAGCACGACGAGGATTACGGGCTGATGGCGGTCGCCCTCGTCTCCCGCGGGGAGCGGGTCGTCATCGCGCGCGATCTGTCGCCGCCCGAGCGCGCGGACTTCGCGGACGCGTTCGGGGACGCGCTGGCGCGGGCGAAGCGGGGCTCGTGACGAACCGGGGCGCCGGTCAGGGCTCGAACGCGGCGTCCGGATCGCGCGCCAGCGTCTCGAAGCAATGCGCGCGCATGCGCTCGGTGAGCACCTGGATGTCGCGGCCCTCGAGCGTCTGCGGCGCGATCGGCTTGCCGAAGTGGATGTCGAATCGCTGGCCGGTCTTGTTCAGAAGCTCGTAGAAGACGGTCATGTCGCGCAGCTCGGTCGAGACGCGCGCGAGGAAATGGAACAGGCCGGAATTGCGCGCGCCCATGTGGATCGGCACGATCGGCGCGTCGTAGCGGCGCGCCAGGGCCAGCGCCGAGGACATCCAGGGCCGCTCGCACAGGCGCTTCTCGTCGTCGTTCCAGTAGGCGAGCCGACCCGAGGGGAAGAGGACCACCGCGCGCTCCTCGTCGAAGGCGCGGGTGGAGAGGCGGATGGTCTCGCGCGTCTTCTCGCGGGTCTTGAAGGCGGAGCGCCACTCGACCGGCACGATGATGTCGGCGAGCCGCGGGTTGAGGCGAATCGCATCGCGATTGGCGAAGATCGAGAGGTCGCGCCGGCGCCCCTTCACCGCATCCCAGAGCGCCACGCCGTCGGCGATGCCGGTGGGGTGATTCGAGACGATGACGACCTTCCCCGCCGCCGGCAGGTTGTCGGCGTTGCGCGTGCGCACGTCGAGCTTCAGGCGCTGCGACAGATGCTCGAACACGGCGTCCGCCGGCATGGGCGCGATCGTCTCGGCCATGCGCACCGCTTCCGGATAGCGCAGCACGCCCTCGACGAGCGGCTTCGCCGCCGGCCACCACCGGGCCTCCATGATCCTCTGGCCGCGCTCGGCGATGAGCGCGTCGACGATCTTCTGCGCATCGGAACGCGTGTCGACGCGGCCCACCAGCGCCTGGAGGCGCGCCTGCGTGCGGGACATGAGCTTCATCGTCGGGTCGCCCCCTCGCGCTCGGCGCCGGGCTCGCCCGGCGGTGCTGATCGTGACTCCTGCCCGTCATGTTTGACAAGTGCATGACGCCGCGCAGCGCTGGCGTGCATGTCGCACGTGCGCGCCGGGCATGGCAGAGGACCCCGTCTCGCGGAGCCGCAGCGCGCGAGGCTAGAGCGCACGGGCGAGGCGTCGAGCGATACGCGCGAAGGCGGCTTCTCGTTCCTCCGGCGTGCGGCATGACAGGAGACCGGCCTTGCGGCGCGCGAAGAGCGAGGCGAGCCCGTGCGCCTGCGCCCAGACCATGGCGGCCGCCTCCTCCAGCTCGGACGCGTCCCGGCCGCGCACGGCGAGAACCGTGGCGACCGTGTCCTCGAGGACGCTGAACGCGGCCTCCGCCGCCACCCGCCAGGCGGGATCGCTGCGGTCGGGGCGGCTCGAGGCGAATTGCAGGTCGAACATGGCCGGATTGTCGCTCGCATAGGCGACGTAGGCGCAGGTGATCGCCGCGAGCCGCGCCGCCGGCTCGTCCCCCGCCGCGTCCGCGCGGGCGCGCATCGCCGCCGCGAAACGCTCGAAGGAGAGCGCCGAGAGCGCGGTGAGGAGCGCGTCGGCGCTGGCGAAATGGTGCGCCGGCGCCGCGTGGCTCACGCCGGCGCGGCGCGCGACGGCGCGCAGCGAGAAGCTCTCGACGCCGTTCTGCGCGAGCTCCGCCTCGCCCGCGGCGAGCAGCGCCGCGCGCAGGTCCCCGTGATGATAGCCGCCGCGCCCGCGGGCCGTCGCGGGGGCGATGCCGGACGCATCGTTCATGACCGCTCGATAGCCGTTGCGCTTGACGGCGTCAAGATTAGTCTTGACGCCGTCAAGATAAGCCCTACCCTGCCCCCGCCCCGACCGACGCAGCAGGAGCCCCGCCATGGATCCGTCCGCCCTCGATCCGGAGACCCTGTTCGCCCTCTCCGGCCCGGTCGCCCTCGTCGGCTGGCTGGCGCTCCTCCTCGCGCCGCTCGCGCCGCGCCTCGCCGACGTCCTGGCCGGCATCGCGATCCCGGCGCTGCTCGCCGTCGCCTACACGGGCCTCGTGCTCGCGTTCTTCTCGGGCGCGCCCGGCGGGTTCGATTCGCTCGCGAACGTCATGGCGCTGTTTACCGATCCGCACGTCGCGCTCGCCGGCTGGCTGCACTACCTCGCCTTCGATCTCCTCGTCGGCGCCTGGATCGTGCGCACCGGCCGCACCGCGGGCATGCCGCATTGGCTGATCCTGCCGGCGCTGCCGCCGACCTTCCTGTTCGGCCCCGCCGGCTTCCTCGTCTTCCTCGCCCTGCGCACGACCTGGAGCGCCGTCTCCGGCCGGCGCGCAGCCCGCGACACTGTTCCCGGAGCCCCCCGATGACCCCCGCCACCGCCCTCCCCGCGCAGAGGCTCGCGCCCGTCCGCGAGCGAGACGCCTGGGTCCGCGACGCCGCCGCGCACGCGCCGGTCTACGCCGCGACGGCGCTGCTCCTCGCGCTGGCCGTCGCGCCGCTCCTCGCCGCCGCGGCGCTCGACGGGCGCGTCGTCGCGGGCGCGGCGTCGGCGGCGGCGTGGACGAAGCCGCTCAAGTTCGCCGTCGCGCTCGCGCTCTACGCGGGCACGCTCGCGCTCTTCATGCGCTACGTGCCCGAGCGGGTTCGCGACGCGCGCTGGCACCGCATCTTCGTCGGCGTGGTGGCCGCGTGCATCGCCTACGAGATGATCTGGATCGTCGGCGCCTCCGCGGCGGGCATCCCCTCGCACTTCAACCTGGCGAGCCCGCTGATGGCGACCGCCTACCAGCTCGCGGGGCTCGGCGCGGTGATCCTCACCAGCGCGAGCCTCGTCGTGGGCCTCGCCATCGCAGGGAACCGCGCGACCGGGCTCCCGCCCGCCCTGAAGCTCTCGCTCGTCTGCGGCCTGGTGCTGACCTTCGCCGCGACGGTCCCGGTCGCCGCCTACCTCTCCTCGCAGGCCGGCCCCTTCGTCGGCGGCGCGGGCGCCGCGCCCGCCTGGACGTGGCCGATCGTCGGCTGGGCCGGCGACCGCGGCGACCTGCGCGTCCCCCACTTCCTCGCCACCCACGCGATTCATGTGATCCCGCTCGTCGGCCTCGCCGCGGTGGCGCTGCGCGGCCGCGCCGGCGGCCGCGGGCTGGTGATCCTCGGCACGGCCGCCTACGCCGGCCTGATCGCCTGGGCGTTCATCGAGGCGCGCGCGGGGAGGCCGTTCCCGTCGCTGCCGATCGGTTGAGATCGATCCGCGGACGAAAGCCGTTACGCGCTCCCCTCTCCCGCTTCATCCTCGCCCCACACGACCGCTTGCCCCCGCCCCCGGAGCGTCTATACCGTCCTCTCATGCCCGACGCCCGACCCCGCTACCCGCATCGCCACCTCCTCGGCATCGAGGGCCTCTCGCCCCTCGACATCGAGGCGTTGCTGGATGCGGCGGACGAAGCGGTGGAAGTGTCGCGGCGGGTGGAGAAGAAGAAGTCCACTTTGCGCGGCCGCACGCAGATCAACCTGTTCTTCGAGCCCTCGACGCGCACGCAGGCCTCCTTCGAGCTCGCCGGCAAGCGGCTGGGCGCCGACGTCATGAACATGGCGGTGGCCTCCTCCTCGGTGAAGAAGGGCGAGACCCTCGTCGACACCGCGGCGACGCTCAACGCCATGCACCCGGACATCATCGTCGTGCGCCACCATTCCGCGGGCGCGGTGCACCTCCTCGCCCGCAAGGTCGATTGCGCGGTGGTCAACGCCGGCGACGGCGCGCACGAGCATCCGACCCAGGCGCTCCTCGACGCGCTGACGATCCGCCGCAACAAGGGCCGCATCCAGGGGCTGACGGTGGCGATCTGCGGCGACATCCTTCATTCGCGGGTGGCGCGCTCGAACATGATCCTGCTCGCCGCGCTGGGCGCCAAGGTGCGGCTCGTCGCGCCCTCGACGCTGCTGCCCGTCGGCATCGAGGCGCTGGGCTTCCCCTGCTTCTCCGACCTGCGCCGGGGAATCGCGGGCGCCGACATCGTGATGATGCTGCGCCTCCAGCGCGAGCGCATGCACGGCTCCTTCGTGCCCTCGGTGAAGGAGTACTTCCGCTACCACGGGCTCGACGCCGAGAAGCTCTCCCACGCCGCCCCCGACGCGCTCGTGATGCATCCCGGCCCGATGAACCGGGGCGTCGAGATCGCCTCCGACGTCGCCGACGGCGCGCAGTCGCTCATCCGCGAGCAGGTGGAGATGGGCGTGGCGGTCCGCATGGCCGTCCTCGAGGCGCTGGCCTCGCATCTGCCGAACGGGTGAGACCATGGCTGCATTGATGATCCTCGTCGCCGGGCCCTACCGCTCCGGCACGGGGGACGACCCGGCGAAGATCCAGGCGAACGTCGACGCGATGACCGACACGGCGCTCGCGCTCTTCCGTGCGGGCCACCTGCCGGTGCTGGGCGAATGGTACGCGCTGCCGCTGATCGAGCGGGCGGGCTCGACGGGCATCGGTGACGCGGTGTTCGACGAGATCTTCCATCCGATCGCGCGGCGCCTCGTCGGCAAGTGCGACGGCGTGCTGCGGATCGGCGGACCGTCGGCGGGCGCGGACGACATGGTCACGACGGCACGGGCGCACGGCTGCCGCGTCTTCCATTCCCTCGACGAGATCCCGAGCGCCCGATGACGAGCCTCGTTCTCCAGGACGCCCATCTCGTCGATCCCGAGCGGCTGCGCGAGGGCCGCGGCTCGGTGCGCGTCGAGAACGGCGTGATCGCCGACGTCGTCTGGGGCGCCGCGCCGCCGGCGCCGGAGGGCGCGCGGGTGATCGCCTGCGACGGGCGGGTGCTCGCGCCGGGCCTCGTCGACATGCGCGCCTTCGTCGGCGAGCCGGGCGCCGAGCACCGGGAGACGCTGGCCTCGGCGAGCGAGGCCGCGGCCGCGGGCGGGGTGACGACGCTCGTCACGATGCCCGACACCGATCCAGCCGTCGACGAGCCGGCGATCGTCGACTACATGCTGCGCCGCGCCCGCGACACGGCCGTCGTGCGCGTGCTCCCCGCCGCCGCCCTCACCAAGGGTCGCGAGGGCAAGGAGATGACCGAGTTCGGCCTCCTCGGCGAGGCCGGCGCCGTGGCCTTCACCGACGGGGCACGCTGCGTGACGAACGCGCGCGTGATGCGGCGCGCCCTGCTCTACGCCCGCGACGTCGGCGCGCTCGTGATGAACCATTGCGAGGACCCCGACCTCGTCGGCGACGGGGTGATGAACGAGGGCGAGCTCTCCGCACGGCTGGGCCTGCTCGGCATCCCCAAGGAGGCCGAGACGATCGTGCTCGAGCGCGACGTGCGCCTCGCCCGGCTGGCGGGCGGGCGGCTGCACGCGCCGATGCTCTCGTGCCCCGATTCCCTCGAGATCGCGCGCCGCGCCAAGGATTCGGGCATCGGGCTGACCTGCGGCGTCTCGATCAACTCGCTCACCTTCAACGAGAACGACATCGGCGGCTACCGCACCTTCTTCAAGCTTTCGCCGCCCCTGCGCGGCGAGGAGGAGCGCCAGGCGCTGATCGAGGCGCTCGTCGAGGGCACGCTCGACGTGATCGTCTCCGACCACGACCCGCAGGACGTCGAGACCAAGCGCCTTCCCTTCGCGGAGGCGGCGAACGGGGCGATCGGCCTGGAGACGCTGCTGTGCGCGGGTCTGCGCCTCGTGCAAGCCGACCGCATCTCGCTGCCCGCGCTCGTGGCGGCGATGACCTCGCGCCCCGCCGAGATCCTCGGCCTGGAGCAGGGGCGGCTCTCCCGCGGCGCACCCGCCGACCTGATCCTGTTCGACCCCGACGAGCCCTGGGTGCTCGACAAGGCCGACCTCAAGTCCCGCTCGAAGAACTCGCCGTTCGACGAGGCGCGCATGGAGGGCCGCGTCCATCTCACGCTCGTCGCCGGGCGGGTGGCCTACGCGGGCGCGCCTTGAGCCGGCGTCGGATGCCTTCCCGTCGCACGAGCGCGCTCGATCGAAGCGTGCGATACGTCGATGCCGTGCGCTGCGGCTCTCCCCTCTCCCTCGTGGAGAGGGGTCGGGGGTGTGGGGCGTGCAGGATGATCTCGCCTCCGATGCCGATCTGCAACGCGCTCTCCGCCTCCTCGGCCACCGGTCCGCGCTGCCCGACGCCCCACACTCCTAGCCCCTCTCCACGAGGGAGAGGCGAATCGCGGCGCGTCCGTCATCGGCGAAGACGCCTGTCCCGCGGCCGCGCCGGCGCCACGAATCCTCCCGCGAAGAGACGCCCATGATCGTCGAATCCATGAACTGGGGCCTCGCCTGGCCCTACTATCTCGGCGCCCTCCTCCTGGGCTACCTCGCCGGCTCGATCCCCTTCGGCCTGCTGCTCACCAAGGCGGCGGGGCTCGGCGACGTGCGCAAGATCGGCTCTGGCAACATCGGCACGACCAACGTGCTGCGCACGGGCCGCAAGGACCTCGCCGCGGCGACGCTCCTCGGCGACGCGCTCAAGGGCACGCTCGCCGTGCTGATCGCCTGGCAATGGGGGCCCAATACCGCCGTGATCGCCGCCTTCGGCGCCTTCCTCGGCCATTGCTACCCGGTCTGGCTCGGGTTCAAGGGCGGCAAGGGGGTGGCGACCTACATCGGCGTGCTGTTCGGGCTCGACTGGCGGATCGGGCTCGCGTTCTGCGCCGCGTGGCTGCTCGTCGCCGTCACCACCCGCTACTCGTCCCTCTCGGCCTTGGTCGGGAGCCTGACGGCACCACTCGCATTGTGGTACGTCGGCGAGCGACAGATGGCGGAGCTTGCAATTTTCCTCACAATCCTGCTCTGGTGGAAGCATCGCGAGAACCTGAGACGGTTGCTCGCCGGCTCCGAGAGCAGGATCGGGGGGAAATGACGGCACCTTTCAGCGACGACCAGCTGTTCGACTGGCTGCGCCTGATCCGCAGCGAGAACGTCGGCCCGCGCACGTTCCGTGCGCTCGTCAACCAGTTCGGCGGCGCGCGTGCGGCGCTCGACGCCCTGCCGGACCTCGCCCGCAAGTCCGGGCGCGGACGCCTGCGCATCGCGAGCGCGGGCGAGGTCGAGCGGGAGTTGCAGGCGGCGCGCGCGGTGGGCGCGCGCTTCCTCGCCTCCGCCGGGCAGGGCTACCCGAAGGCGCTGCGCGCCGTCGACACCGCCCCGCCGGTGATCTGCGTGCGCGGCGCGGTCGAGGCTCTGGCCGCGCCGTGCGTCGCGATCGTCGGCTCGCGCAACGCCTCCGCTGCGGGCCTCACCTTCGCGGGACGCCTGGCGCGCGAGCTGGCGGACGCCGGGTTCGGCATCGTCTCGGGCCTCGCCCGGGGCGTCGACACGGCCGCCCATCGCGCGGCCCCGGCGGCGACGATCGCCGTGCTCGCCGGCGGGCTAGGCCGCGTCTACCCCTCGGAGAACGAGCCGCTCCTCGCGCGCATCCTCGACGAGGGCGGCGCCGTCCTCTCCGAGATGCCGTTCTCCTGGGAGCCGAAGGCGCGCGACTTCCCGCGCCGCAACCGGATCGTCTCGGGGCTGTCGCTGGGCACCGTTGTGGTCGAGGCGGCACGGCGCTCGGGCTCGCTAATCACCGCGCGCTTCGCCAACGAGCAGGGCCGCATCGTCTTCGCCGTCCCCGGCTCGCCCCTGGACCCGAGGGCGGAGGGCGCCAACGCGCTGATCCGCGAGGGCGCGACCCTCTGCGCCACCGCCGATCACGTCGTCTCGGCACTGATGCCGCTGGTGGATGCGAACTGGATCGAGAGCCTGGAGGCGCGGGAAGTCTCCGGCGAGATCGCGGCGGAGGCGCTATGGGACGAGCTCGACTGGCTCGATTTCGGCGTGCCGCTGCCCCCGCCTCCGAGCGCGCCCCTCGTCGGCGTCGACCTCGAGGAGGCCTCGCCGGACGCGGCGGCCGTCTTCGGGGACGCGGCGGACCCCGAGGCCCGTCTCCTCGCGCTGCTCGGGCCGGCACCGGTCGGCATCGACGACCTCTCGCGCCAATCGGGCCTGCCGATCGGGGCGGTGAACCGAGTGCTCACGGAGCTCGAGCTCGCCGGCCGGCTCGAGCGCCACGGCGGCACGGGCGTCTCGCTCACGCCCCGAGGCGCATAGCCGCCTCGCCCGTATGCACGACGATCATCTGGACGCCCGGGCACTGGCCTTGGAATCCGCCTTGCGCTCGGCCTTCACCAGCTCCTGCGCCTCCATCCGCGCCATCTCCAGGAAATAGGCGAGGAGATCGAGGTCGGAGCGGCGCGCGATCTCACCCAGCTCTGCGGTGATCGCGCCGATGTAGCGGGCCGCTTCCTCGCGCGAGAGCGGCGCGCCGCGTCCGCCACCTTGGGCCGTCCCGGATGCGATGTCGTGATTCTCGGTCGAGCTCATTATCCAATTCCAGACTGACAGATGCATGCGCAGAGCGCTCGTGCAACCTATTCGAGCCCGGGTACTGGTTACAGCAAAAAGTTGATCATCTCCAGGACGTTTTTTCGTGCATCCTCACAATGCGAGAAGCGTGATCATGACGGGCATCGTCAGCATGGCCGCCAGGGTCTGGAGCGTGATGATCTCCGCCATCAGCGGCGCGTCGCCGCCCATCTGCTTGGCGAGGATGTAGCCGCCGCTGGCGGTCGGCACGCTCGACGCGATCGCCACGACGACGAGATCGTCGCCGAAGACGCCGAGAAACCGCGCCAGCGTCACCGCCACGACGGGCAGGAGCACCATCTTCGCAGCGATCGCGAGCCAATGCGCGCGCCCCGGCCGCGCGAGACGGCGCATGTCGAGCCCGGCGCCCACCACGAGGAGGCCCGCGGCGAGGGCCGCAGCGCCGAGGATCTCGACGAAATCGAGCGCCACGGCGGGCAGGACGAGGCCGGTCGCGTTGATCGTGACGCCGATGGCCGAGGACCAGATGAAGGGATTCGTGACGATCGCGACCACGATGTCCCGGGCGCTCTGCGGCGGGCCTCCGGCGAATCGCACGAGGACGCCGATCGCCATGAGGTTCAGGAGCGGGATCATCACCGCGATGGCGACCGCCATCAGGGCGAGGCCCCGCTCGCCGTAGAGGCTCCCGGCGACGGCGAGCGCGACGAAGGTGTTCCAGCGCGTGGAGCCTTGGAAGACCGATGTGAAGCTCGGCCCGGAGATCCCCGCGCGGCGCTCGAGCGTCCCGCGTGCGGCGAGGAGGCCGCCGGCGTTGACGAGGATCGCCGCGACGAGCGCCGCGCCGACGCCCCCGACCGGCACCGTCGCGAGCTCCGCCCGCGCCAGCGTCGCGATGATGATGGCGGGGAAGAAGACGACGTAGGTCACCTTCTCGAGCCCCGGCCAGTGCTTCTCCTCGACGAACCCCGTGACCCGCGCCAGCCAGCCGGCGGCGATGACCAGGAAGACCGGGACGAGCGAGGCGAGGACGCTGGACATCTGGGAGGCTCGGGGGAGCTCGGGGCGAGCACGGGTGCGCGCGCCGCGGGCGGGATGCTCGGCTGTGTCGGGCCCGGAGTGCGCAGCTGTCAAGCGCGCCCCCGCACGCGCCGATGCGTGTATCCGAGCCGCGCGGCGGAACCGTCGCCGTCGCGGGCCGGTTTGCGCACGAGCCGCCGCGACACGGAACCGGAGCGCGGCGGCCCTGCAGGAGGTCCCGTGCCCGATCTGACCGACGTCTCGCTCGCCTGGATCATCGGCGGCTTTCTCGTCAGCGCCGCCGTCATCGCGATCGCCGGCACGCTGCTCGCCGCGCGCGCCGACATCCTGGCGGACCGGATCGGCTGGGGCGAGGCCCTCGTCGGCGCGGTGTTGCTCGGCGGCTCGACCTCGCTCCCGGGAATCCTCACCTCGGTCGTCGCCGCGCTCGAGGGCTACCCGAGCCTCGCCATCGCCAACGCGGTGGGCGGCATCGCGGTGCAGACGGCGTTCCTGGCGGTGGCGGACCTGTTCTATCGCCGAGCCAACCTCGAGCACGCGGCGGCGTCGGCCGCCAACCTCTCCCAGGGCGCGCTCCTCGTCACGCTGCTCGCGGTGCCGGTCGCCGCGGCCGCGGGGCCGGACTGGACGGTGCTCGGCGTCCATCCCGCGACGCTGATCATCCTGTTCGGCTACGCCTACGGCATCCGGCTGGTGAAGATCGCCAAGGAGGAGCCGATGTGGTTCCCGCGCATGACGCGCGAGACCCAGGACCTCGACAAGGAAGCCGAGGAGAGCGCGCAGTCGCCGGACGGGCAGCGCCCGCTCGGGCGCCTGTGGGCGGAGTTCGGCGTGCTCGTCGCCTTCGTCGCCGCGGCGGGCCTCGGCATCAGCCAGACCGGCATCGCCATCGCCGAGCGTACGGGCATCGCCGAGACGGCTGTGGGCGGCCTGATGACGGCGGTCGCGACGTCGCTGCCGGAGCTCGTCACCTCCGTTGCCGCGGTGCGCCGGGGAGCGCTCACGCTCGCCGTCGGCGGCATCATCGGCGGCAACGCCTTCGACACGATCTTCCTCGCCTTCGCCGACGTCGCCTACCGGGACGGTTCGCTCTATCACGAGATGGGTTCCGCCGACACGTTCGTGATCGCCGCGACGATCGTGATGACGGGCGTGCTGCTGATCGGACTCGTGCGGCGGGAGAAGGCGGGGCCCGGCGGCATCGGCTTCGAATCGGCGACGATCCTCGTCCTCTACGCCGTCGCGGCCACGATCATGGCGACGACCTGAACGTGGCGGCGGAACATTAGCCGGGCGGTGGATCTTGGCTCGGGAGACGGACCGCGATCCCGGTCGAGAGGACCACCGCCATGACGCAGAACGAGCACGACCGCGCCCGCCCCATCCCGGAGGAGGACCTCGACGAGAGCCGCCTCGAGCGCGCCCGCGCGCCGCGCGAAGGCGAGAAGAGCCTCGGAGACGAGGCCGTCGCCCACGCGCAGTCGCTCCCGGATCACCGCGAGCCGGGCGCGACCGGGGAGGAGGCACGAACCGGGCGCGGCACCCGCAGCCGCGAGGAGATCGTGCGCGACGGCGCGAACGCCGCCGGCTCCGCCGCCCAGGTCGGCAAGCCCCTCGCGCCACGCGGCGGGCGGTAGACGAGAGAGACTCTCTCTCCGGCAGCGGCGCGCACGAGACCATCCCTCTCGTGCGCGGGCCGGATACGGCCTCCCTCTCCCGGATGCGTCGCTAGCCTGAGCGTCACGCTCTGCGACCCATCGAGGAGGCTCCCATGACCGCGCACGTCTCGCGCCCTGACCGTCATCCCGCCCTCGCCACGCTCGCCGACAAGCGCCTCGTGCGCGAGCTCTCCTACGTGAACGGCCGCTGGGTGGCCGGCGCGGCCGGCGAGGGCTTCGCGGTCACCGATCCCGCGAGCGGCGCCCGGCTCGGCTGGGTCACGGCGCTCGACGCCGACGAGACCGACGCCGCCATCGCGGCGGCCGGGGCGGCACAGCCCGCATGGGCGGCGCTGCCGCCCCGCGAGCGGGGCGATCGTCTGCGCGCCTGGCATCGCCTGATCCTCGCGGCGAAGGAGGACCTCGCCCTCCTGATGACGCTCGAGCAGGGCAAGCCGCTCGCCGAGGCACGCGGCGAGATCGACTACGCCGCCTCCTTCGTCGACTGGTACGCGGCGGAGGGCGAGCGCATGGGCGCGGAGACCTTCGCGAGCCACAAGGCCGACGCGCAGACGATCGTGACGCGCGAGCCGGTCGGTGTCGTCGCCGTCGTGACGCCCTGGAACTTCCCCTGCGCCATGGTGACCCGCAAGGCCGCCGCCGCGCTGGCCGCCGGCTGCACCATCGTCGCCCATCCCTCGCACCACGCCCCCTTCTCCGCCCTCGCGCTGGCGGAGCTCGCCGAGCGCGCGGGGCTTCCCGCCGGCGTCCTCAACGTCGTGACGGGCGACGCGGAGACGATCGTGGGGCGCCTCTCGGACGACGATCGCGTCGCCGCGCTGAGCTTCACCGGATCGACGGAGATCGGCCGGCGCATCGCCGCGCGCTGCGCGCCGACGATGAAGCGCCTCGTCATGGAGCTGGGCGGCCACGCGCCGCTGATCGTCTTCGAGGACGCCGACGTCGAGCGCGCCGTCGCGATCGCGATGGACGCGAAGTTCGCGACGTCCGGCCAGGACTGCCTCGCGGCGAACCGCATCTACGTGCACGAGGCGCTCGCGGAGCGCTTCCTCGCTCGCTTCGCCGAGCGCATCGCCGCGCTGCGCGTCGGCCCCGGGCTCGAGCCCGGCGTCGCGATCGGCCCGATGATGCACGATCGCGCCGTCGCGAAGATCGCCGCACAGGTCGCCGACGCCCGCGATCGCGGCGCGCGCGTCCTCGTCGGCGGGAACCCGCACCCGCTCGGCGGGCGCTTCGTCGCCCCGACGCTCCTCGCCGACGTGCCCGACGACGCGCTGATCATGCGCGAGGAGACCTTCGGGCCCGTCGCGGCCGTGACCACCTTCCGCGACGAGGCGGAGGTCGTCTCCCGCGCCGACGCCTCCGACTACGGCCTCGTCGCCTACGTCGTCACCCGCGACGTCGGCCGGGCGCTGCGCATGACGCGGGCGCTGCGGGTCGGCATGGTGGCGATCAACCGCGTCTCCATCACGGGCGCGCCGATCCCATTCGGCGGCGTCAAGCAGTCCGGGCTCGGACGCGAAGGTGCCCGCGCGGGGCTCGAGGCCTTCACCGAGCTGAAATACGCCTGCATCGACCTCGGCTGACGAGCCGCCGCGCGCACGACGATCATCGCTTCAGGAGAACTCCGATGAACCTCCACGACAACCAGCTCGCCGCCTGGGACCGCGACCACTTCTTCCATCCCTCGACCCACATGGGCCAGCACGCCCGCGGCGAGAGCCCGAACCGCATCGTGGTGGGCGGCGAGGGTTGCACGATCGTCGATCGTGACGGTAGGCGCTCGCTCGACGCCTTCGCCGGCCTCTACTGCGTCAACGTCGGCTACGGCCGCACCGAGATCGCCGAGGCGATCTCGCGGCAGGCGCACGAGCTCGCCTACTACCACGCCTATGTCGGCCACGGCTCCGAGCCGGCGATCCGGCTCGCCAAGATGATCGTCGAGCGCGCCCCCGCGCACATGAGCCGGGTGTATTTCGGCCTCTCCGGCTCGGACGCGAACGAGACCAACATCAAGCTCGTCTGGTACTACAACAACGTGCGCGGCCGGCCGCAGAAGAAGAAGATCGTCTCGCGCTGGCGCGGCTACCACGGCTCGGGCGTGATGACGGGCTCGCTCACCGGCCTCGATCTCTTCCACAAGGCCTTCGACCTGCCGATGGCGCCGATCCTGCACACGCAGGCGCCCTACTTCTTCCGCCGTCCGGACCTCTCGATGACCGAGGAGGACTTCTCGGACTTCTGCGCCGCCGAGCTCGAGGCGCTGATCGAGCACGAGGGGCCGGACACGATCGCCGCCTTCATCGGCGAGCCGCTGCTCGGGACCGGAGGGATCGTGCCGCCGCCGAAGGGCTACTGGGAGAAGATCGGCGCGATCCTCCAGCGCCACGACATCCTGCTCGTCGCCGACGAGGTGGTGACGGGTTTCGGCCGGCTCGGGACCATGTTCGGCTCGGAGCACTACGGCATGCGGCCGGACCTGATCACCATCGCCAAGGGGCTCACTTCCGCATACGCGCCGCTCTCGGGCTCGATCGTCGGGCAGGAGATGTGGGACGTGCTGGTGCAGGGCTCGGACGCGATGGGACCGATCGGCCACGGCTGGACCTATTCCGCCCATCCGCTCTGCGCGGCGGCGGGCGTCGCGAACCTCGCGCTCATCGACGAGCTCGGTCTCGTCGAGAACGCGCGCACCGTCGGCGCGCATTTCCGCGGCGCCCTCGCCGATGCGCTCGCCGGGCACGCCAAGGTCGGCGAGGTGCGCGGGGACGGGCTGCTGGCCGCCGTGGAATTCGTCGCGGACAAGGAGCGTCGCACATTCTTCGAGCCGCAGGCCAAGGTCGGCGCGCAGGTCGCCGCGGCGCTCGCGGCCCGCGGCGTCATCGCCCGCGCCATGCCGCAGGGCGACATCCTCGGCTTCGCGCCGCCTCTGTGCCTCACCCGCGAGGAGGCGGACACGATCGCGACGGCCGCCGCGGGCGCCGTGCGCGAGGTGCTCGGCTGAGCCGCGCCCCGATCGGCGGGCCTCAGTAGAGCCCGCCGGTCCCCCCGCCGATCGCCTGCAGCGCGTCCGGCGGCACGAGCGTGCCGTCGCCGCCGTCGGGGCCGTAGCCGACGATGGCGTAGTTGTCCGGCGGCGCGGTGCCGGGCTTGAAGGCCTCGAGGATGACGTTGCCCTCGCCCGCGCCGGCGCGCAGCCCGCTCCCCGCGTTGACCGGGATGAGCTTGATGCCCGGCGGCACGCGGAATGGTGTCGCCGGCTCGTCGGCGAGCGCCATCTCCATGAAGTCGCCGAAGATCGGCGCCGCATAGCCGCCGCCGGTGACGCCGCGGCCGAGCGGGCGGGGCTGGTCGAAGCCGATGTAGACGCCCACCGCTAGATCCGGCGAGAAGCCGACGAACCAGACGTCCTTCGCCTCGTTGGTCGTGCCGGTCTTGCCCGCGAGCGGCCTGCCCACGCGCTGAAGGGACGTCGCCGTGCCGCGCTCGACGACGCCCTCCATCATCGAGGTGATCTGGTAGGCGGTGAGCGGATCGAGCACCTGCTCGCGGTCGTCCAGGAGCTGCGGCTCGTCCTGGCCCTGCCAGGCCTGCGCCTCGCAGCCGACGCAGTCGCGCGTGTCGTGGCGGAAGATCGTGTCGCCGTGCCGGTCCTGGATGCGGTCGATCAGCGTCGGGCGGATGCGCTTGCCGCCGTTCACGAACATCGAGTAGCCGGTGACCATGCGCAGCACCGTGGTCTCGCCGGCGCCGAGCGACATCGACAGGACGGGCAGCATGTCGTCGACGACGCCGAAGCGGCGCGCGTACTCGACGACGAGGGGCATGCCGACGTCCTGCGCGAGGCGCACGGTCATCAGGTTCTTCGAGCGCTCGATGCCGTATCGCAGGGTGCGCGGGCCGGCGGGGCGGCCGTCGTAGTTCGTGGGCGACCACGCCTCCGCACCGGCCGCCTGGATGGTGATCGGCTCGTCGAGCACGATCGACGAGGGCGTGTAGCCGTTGTCCAGCGCGGCCGCGTAGACGAAGGGCTTGAACGAGGAGCCCGGCTGGCGCAGCGCCTGGGTGGCGCGGTTGAACTCGCTCTGATCGTAGGAGAAGCCGCCGACCATCGCCTTCACGCGGCCGGTGTGCGGGTCCATCGCGACGATCGCGCCCGAGACCTGCGGCACCTGCCGCAGGCGGTAGCCGCCCGCGTCCTGCCGCTCGATGTAGACGACGTCGCCCACGTCGAGGGCGCCGTCCACCGATTGCCCGGTCCAGCGCACGCCGTCGGCGTTCAGCGTCCCCGTGCCGCGGGCGGGGTCCACCGCGCCGGAGATGTCGACCTCGGGCCGCAGGCCTATCGTGGCGCGGCCGTCGGCGATCTCGAGCACGACGGCGAGCTCCCAAGGCTGCACGTCCGCGAGCGGTCGCACCCCGGCGAGCGCCACGCCCCAGTCCGCCGCCGCGGCGAGATCGAGCGTCTCGACCGCGCCGCGCCAGCCCCCGCGCTCCTCGTCGTAGCGCACGAGGCCGTCGATCAGCGCCTTGCGCGCCATGGACTGCATCTGCGGATCGAGCGTGGTGCGGATCGACAGGCCGCCCTCGTAGAGCGTCTCGTCGCCGTAGCGCGAGGCGATCTGGCGGCGCGCCTCCTCGACGAAGTAGCCCGCGCCGAGCAGGTTCGGCGAGATCCGCCGCGTGGTCACGTCGAGCGGCTCGGCCTTGGCGGCGTCCGCCTCGGCCTGCGTGACGAACCCGTTGTCGAGCATGCGGTCGATCACCCAGTTGCGCCGGCCGATCGCGGCCTCGCGCTGGCGGAACGGGTGATAGTTGTTGGGCGCCTTCGGCAGCGCCGCGAGATACGCGGATTCGGCGAGCGTCAGCTCGTGCACGGACTTGTCGAAATAGTCGAGCGCCGCCGCGGCGACACCGTGCAGGTTGCGCCCGGGCACGATCGTGCCGAGGAAGATCTCGTTGAGGTAGAGTTCGAGGATCTGGTCCTTGGTGAACGCCGCCTCCATGCGCAGCGCGATCAGCGCCTCGCGGATCTTGCGCTCGTAGGTCTGCTCGCTCGAGAGCAGGAAGTTCTTGGCCACCTGCTGGGTGATGGTCGATGCGCCCTGCGTCGTGCCGGTGGAGACGTTCGTCACCACCGCACGGGCGATGCCCTCGGGGTCGATGCCCACGTGGGAGTAGAAGTTCTTGTCCTCGGCCGAGAGGAAGGCGTTGATCAGCTGACGCGGGATCGTGCCGATCGGCAGGTAGAGCCGGCGCTCGTTGGCGTATTCCGCCACGAGCGTGCCGTCGGCTGCGTGGACGCGGCTCATGACGGCGGGCTCGTACTCGGCGAGCTGGGCGTGGTCCGGCAGGTCGCTGGAGAAGTGCAGGTACCCGACCGCGAGCGCGGCCGCGCCGACCAGGAAGGCGACGAAGCCCGCGCTGAACAGGATGCCGAAGAATCGCAGGACGATGCGCATGCAGGATCCGATCCATCATGGCCAGCGCCGCACGATGCGCCGGCCGATCTCGCGAAGACTAGCCCATTGCGCCGCGCGGCGGAATCGCCGCGGCGCGTCGCCTTCGATCGCGGCCGAGAGACCAGCGATCTATGGTGAAACTGCGGCGGCGTCCGCCCTGTGGCCGAGCCGCGGCGCGAAGAAGCGGTCGATCGACGCCGTCATGGCGGCGGTGGCGCGGTCCTTCCACGCCTCCGACGTGAGAAGCTCGATGTCGCGCCGGCTCGACAGGTAGCCGAGCTCGACGAGCACGGAGGGCACGTCGTGGGCGCGCAGCACGACGAAGCCCGCCTGCCGGTGCGGGTTCTTGTTGAGCCGCGCGACGCCGTCCATGCCCTCGACGAGGGTCGTGGCGAAGACGTGCGAGTAGCCCCGGGTCTCCCGCGCGGCGAGCTCGCGCAGGATGTCCGCCACCTCGTCGCGCGCCTCCTGCGTCTCCACGCCCGCGAGCGCGTCGGCGCTGTTCTCGCGCGCGGCGAGGGTCGCCGATTCGCGGTCGGAGGCTTCGTCGGAATTGGTGTAGACGGTGAGACCGCTCACCTGGGGCGCCGACGAGATCGAATCGGCGTGGATCGAGACGAACAGGTCCGCCTGCGCGCGCCGGGCGAAGCCGACCCGCTCCCCGAGCGGCACGAACACGTCGGTCTCGCGGGTCATCAGCACGCGGAAGCGCCCGCTCTCGGAGAGCCGCTCGCGCAGGCGCTCGGCGAAGGCGAGCACGATGTCCGCCTCCTCGACGCCGCCGGCTGCGATCGCGCCGGGGTCGATGCCGCCGTGGCCGGGGTCGATGACGATGGTCGGGCGCGGGTCCGCGGGCGCCGGCTCGGGGGCGATGGCGGGACGCAGCGAGGCCGTGCGGAACGCATCCGCATCGCCGTCGACGCGCGCCGCGAAGGCGTCGGCGTCGATGGCGGCGAGGGTGAGCGTGAGGAGATGCGCGCCGTCGTCGCGGGCCGTCACCACGACGTCCGTCACGGTCGCGGGGCCGGCCAGCGCGATCACGACACGCGCCCGGTCGGCGGCGAACAGGCCCCAGCGCATGGAGGCGACGAGGCCGCCCGCGCGCGCGCCCTCCTCCGCCGGGATCTGGAAGTTGACCCTCGGGAGGTCCAGCACGATGCGGTCGGGCCGATCGATGGCGAAGACCCGCGGCTCGACGGGGGCGCTCAAGGTGAAGACGAGACGCGTCTCGGCGCCGGCGTGCTCGATCGCGGCGGCGATCGCCACCACGTCCGCCGCACGGGACTGGGTGGGCGCGAGCAGGGTGGCGAGGACGGCGAGCGCCGCGAGGGCCAGCGCGAGAGGGAACGCCCAGATGCGCATCGCGGCCGCCCGCGGCTCGCGGTGAGCCCCGGCGCTCGTGCAGGTCCGTGCTCCCGGCCGCGCCACGCGCATGCCCTTCTCCCAGCATCGTCCGCGCCACCCGAGTCGCGCTCGGCGGCGGCCACGCCGTCCTACCCGATAGGCGGGCGGTGGTTAACGGTTCCTTGCGAAGCACGGTTGCGTGCGTCCGGCGCGTGATTTTCGTGCAACAGGTGTCTGCCGTCTTGCCAAAGGCGGGGCCTTCTCGGTAATGGAAGAGACCCCGTCCGGCTTTGCCGAATCCGGCGGCGTCGCGCGGAGCCGGCCTCATCGCCCTCCGTCGGCGCGCCGAGGCCCTTCGCGGAGCGGAGCGCCAGACACCGGGACGACACCGGGATCCGGTACACCGAGATCCGGGCGGCGGTCGCAAGGGCGCGGCGCGAGCCGTGCCTCCAGCGCGATGACCGGCATGGTCCGGCCCATCGAATTCGAAGAGGACCATCGGGCATGGACGCACGCACGAGGACGGATCTCCCTCTCGTCGACGTGCTCATCCCCGCGCGCACCGCCACCGACGCGTCGCTCCCCGCGACGGGCGAGGCCGGCTCCACGCACGCGACGCTCGATTCCAGGCACACCCACCCGTCCCAACCCACGCGCGCCCGCTCCGGGCGCCCAGCGGCGCACGGCCCGACGTCCCCCACCCCCGCCCCGACCCTCCGGATGCCGCGCCTTCGCGCGCGCCCGGCGGCGCGATCGCGGGGAGGCGGCGCGGCGGCCGGCGCCATGTCGAGAGTTTTCCATGGCGAACAAGATGCTGATCGACGCCTCGCACCCGGAAGAGACCCGGGTCGTGGTCGTTCGCGGATCGAAGGTCGAGGAGTTCGACTACGAGTCCGCCAATCGCAGGCAGCTGCGCGGTAACATCTACCTGGCGAAGGTCACCCGGGTCGAGCCGTCGCTGCAGGCGGCCTTCGTCGAGTACGGCGGCAACCGGCACGGCTTCCTCGCCTTCAGCGAGATCCACCCGGACTACTACCAGATCCCCGTCGCCGACCGACTGGCGCTGATCGAGGACGAGGCGAAGGCCGAGCGCGAGCGCGAGAGCGAGGAGGAGAAGCGCTCCAAGCGTCGCTCGCGCACCCGCAAGGCCAAGGGCGACGAGAGCACCTCCGAGGACGCCTCCGACGACGAAGCCGAGGGCGGCGACGACGAGGACAACGTCGAGCAGCTCGGCGGCGACGCGCTCGAGGAGATGCCGGAGCGCTCGCGCACCCCCCGCCGACAGTACAAGATCCAGGAGGTGATCAAGCGCCGCCAGATCCTGCTCGTGCAGGTCGTAAAGGAGGAGCGCGGCACCAAGGGCGCGGCGCTGACCACCTACCTCTCGCTCGCCGGCCGCTACTCGGTGCTGATGCCCAACACCGCCCGCGGCGGCGGCATCTCCCGCAAGATCACGAGCGCGGACGACCGCAAGCGCCTCAAGACCATCGCCCAGGACCTCGAGGTGCCGGAAGGCATGGGCGTGATCCTGCGCACGGCGGGCGCCTCGCGCACCAAGGTCGAGATCAAGCGCGACTTCGAGTACCTGATGCGCGCCTGGGAGAACGTGCGCGAGCAGACGCTCACCTCGACGGCGCCGTCGCTGGTCTACGAGGAGGGCTCGCTGATCAAGCGCGCCATCCGCGACCTCTACAACAAGGACATCGACGAGGTCATCGTCTCGGGCGACGACGGCTACCGCGAGGCCAAGGACTTCATGCGCATGCTCATGCCGAGCCATGCGAAGGCGGTGAAGTCCTACAAGGAGGCGACGCCGCTGTTCGCGGCCTTCGGCGTCGAGGCGCAGCTCGACGCGATGTTCTCCAACCAGGTCTCGCTCAAGTCCGGCGGCTACCTGGTGATCAACCCGACCGAGGCGCTGGTCTCGATCGACGTGAACTCGGGCCGCTCGACCCGCGAGCACAACATCGAGGACACCGCGCTCAAGACGAACCTCGAGGCCGCCGACGAGGTGGCCCGCCAGCTCAGGCTGCGCGACCTCGCGGGGCTCATCGTCATCGACTTCATCGACATGGAGGAGAAGCGCAACAACCGCTCGGTCGAGAAGCGCCTCAAGGACGCGCTCAAGACCGACCGGGCGCGCATCCAGATCGGCCGGATCTCCTCCTTCGGCCTGCTCGAGATGTCGCGCCAGCGCATGCGCACGGGCGTGCTCGAGAGCTCCTCGGTGATCTGCCCCACCTGCGCCGGCTCCGGCTTCGTGCGCGCGACACCCTCGGTGGCGCTGTCGCTCGTGCGCGGCATCGAGGAGACGCTGCTCAAGGGCGCGACGCACAACCTGAACGTCCGCACCCACTTCGCGGTGGCCTTCTACGTGCTGAACCAGAAGCGCGTGCACCTGCGCGAGCTCGAGGAGCGCTTCGGGGTGACGATCACGATCGTCGTCGACGAGACGCTGGAGCACGCCTCCGCCTACGCCATCGACAAGGGCGAGCCCGCCGTCGGCGCCGCCGGCCGCGCCACCGGCGTCAAGGCCGAGACGGTGCGCACCATCGAGATCGAGGAGCCGGAGGCCGAGGCAGAGGCCGAGGTCGACGAGGCCGAGGAGCCCGAGGAGAAGCCCGAGCGCGCCGAGCGTGGCGACCGGGAGGAGCGCGAGGCGTCCGGCGACGGCCGCAAGCGCCGCCGCCGGCGCCGGCGCCGCGGGCCTGTCGATGGCCAACCGGCTGGCCGCGCTTCT